>MSHL01000040.1 GCA_001941135.1 Ruminococcus sp. Zagget11 | reverse complement strand
TTTTTCTCTTGCCGTACCCTCTCGGCAACCAAGGCATTCAATTTTTTTAGGTAGTCATTTTCCGCACGAAGTCGCTGCATTTCTGCGATGAGGTCTTCCTCCACCTCTTTCTTCAGTTTTGGAGGGCGTCCCGTTGACTTTCGTCCTCTTCTTTCAACATAGAGTCCTTCTTTTCCTTCTTCAAGGTAGATTCGTTCCCAATCGGCGGCTCGTCTGTGCGGCAATTCAAATCTTCTCTCTATTTCTTTGTAGCTCAGTTTTTCCTTTTGCATTGTTTCTACAACCATGATTTTAAATTCTGGTGTATACCTTTTGTTTGGCTTTCCTTTAGGCATAAAAATATCCCCTTTCATTAGACTTTTAATTGGTATATTTATATTATACCACATTGTCTAACAAAAGGGGAGCACTTCACTTTTGCGGTGTACGCTTTTTGTCTTTTGGGGTAATGACCAACGCTTATTTATTACCGAAAAGGGAGAATTTCTTCTTCTCGTAGGGTTCAACCTTTACATCGGTTACCTTGTAGCCGGTTTCGGAAACAGCCGCCTTTAAACGTGCAATATCCGGCTGCTCCTCGGTGATAATCTCCGCAAGACCCGTTGTGTGTGATGCGCTCACCTTTGCCTTGCTGTCACATTCCTTGCGCAGGGTGTCGCAAACGTGTGCCTCGCAGTGACCGCACATCATGCCGTCAATGGTTAATACTATCTTGTTCATAAAAATGACCTCCTTGATATATACCTTATTGCACAAATCCTTTCGGATTAGGGCAATGGTTAAGCGTTATTAATACCCTTGAAAGCATAGCCCGCAGCCTTGATCGCTTTTTTCACGGCTTTCATGTCAGGCTCGCCGTTAAGGGTAATTACGGCAATTCCCTTTTCATGGTCGGCTGAAACGCTTGTGATACCGTCAAGAGCTTCCAGTGCCGTTTTTACCGCATTTTCGCAGTGACCGCACATCATACCGTCTATGCTAAGGGTAATGGTTTTGCCGCTATCCTCGGCTTTAGCTTCGGTAAATTCGGGGAGTACAGCCGCCTTTTTTACAGGCTTATCTCCCTTGGACTCATGAATTTTGAAAAGATTAAGACTGAGTGCGTTTGTTACCACACAGAATGACGACAGACTCATAGCGGCGGCGGCAAACATGGGGTTCAGCCTCCAGCCGAACAGGGATATAAATACACCCGCTGCCAGTGGAATACCTATCGAGTTGTAGAAGAACGCCCAAAAGAGATTTTGGTGAATATTTTTCAGTGTGGCGCGGCTAAGCCTTATTGCGGCGGGAACATCGGCAAGACTGCTTTTCATCAATACAATATCCGCCGCATCTATAGCCACATCCGCACCTGCGCCGATAGCTATGCCTATATCCGCACGGGTGAGGGCAGGGGCATCGTTTATGCCGTCACCGACCATGGCAACCCTTCCGTACTCCTTAAGCCTGCGTATAACAGCCTCTTTTCCGTCGGGCAGAACTCCCGCTATTACCTTGTCAACTCCTGCCTGCTTGCCTATGGCATGGGCAGTTTTTTCATTGTCCCCCGTGAGCATTACAACCTTAATGCCCATATGCTGCAAATCCTTTACAGCCTGTGCGCTTTCAGGCTTTATAACGTCCGCGACCGCAATAATTCCCATAAGGGTATTGTTTTTGGCGAAAAGCAGGGGTGTCTTTCCGCTTTCCGCAAGACCTTCACACTGCCTTAGCAAATCC
The DNA here is from genome assembly GCA_001941135.1 of Ruminococcus sp. Zagget11. Classification (GTDB taxonomy): domain Bacteria; phylum Bacillota; class Clostridia; order Oscillospirales; family Ruminococcaceae; genus Huintestinicola. Next base: position 48,085 of record MSHL01000040.1, on the reverse strand, counting down.
TCGGAAACATCTGTCTGCGAGCCGATAAACCTCATGCTTCCGCCTAAGAGCGTATCGCCGTTTAAGCGAGCGGAAAGACCGTTTCCCGCCAATGCGCGAAAGTCGCTTACATTTTCGGGGGTAATGCCCGTTTCCTCGGCTTTCAGCAAAATAGCCTTTGCAAGAGGGTGTTCGCTTTTGGCTTCCAGTGAATAAGCCACCCTCATCAGTTCCTCTTCCGTAAAGCCCTCTGCGGGGATAATATCGGTGACACGAGGCTCACCGCTTGTTATAGTGCCTGTTTTGTCAAGGGCGGCAATCTGAACCTTTCCCGTTTCCTCCAAGGAAACGGCAGTTTTGAAAAGAATACCGTTTTTTGCGCCCATTCCGCTGCCAACCATAATGGCAACGGGAGTTGCAAGACCCAGCGCACAGGGGCAGGATATAACTAAGACGGAAATTCCCCTTGCCAGCGCAAAGGCAAAGGTTTCTCCGCACAGCAGCCATACAATTGTTGTAACTAAGGCAATTGTAATAACAGTCGGTACGAATACTCCCGAAACCTTGTCGGCGATTTTTGCGATAGGCGCTTTTGTGGCGGCGGCATCGCTTACCATTTTTATAATCTGTGAAAGTGTGGTGTCCTCGCCCACACGGGTCGCTTCACATCTGATAAATCCCGACTGATTTACCGTAGCGGCTGATACGCTGTCGCCCTCGGATTTATCAACGGGAATGCTTTCACCTGTCAGCGCAGATTCGTTTACAGCGGTTGACCCCTCGATTATCGTACCGTCCACAGGGATATTTTCACCCGGGCGAACAACGAAAATATCACCTCTGCGAACCTGCTCTATGGGGACGGTAATTTCGGTATTATCCCTTATAAGCACCGCTGTTTTGGGGGCAAGCTTCATAAGGCTTTTCAGGGCATCGGTGGTCTTGCCCTTAGAACGGGCTTCAAGCATTTTTCCCACGGTAATAAGCGTGACTATCATGGCGGCGGATTCAAAGTAAAGCTCATCTATATAGGTCATTGCAAGCTCATGATCGCCCTTAGCCACCGCATCGGACATCATAAGCAGTGCGTAAACGCTCCATGCATAGGAGGCAAATGACCCCAGTGCAACAAGTGTGTCCATATTGGGGGCACGGTTTATCAGCGCCTTTGTGCCGCTGATAAAGAATTTCTGGTTTATTATCATGACAATAGTTGCCAGCAGCAGCTGAACAAGCCCCATCGCCACATGATTTCCCTCAAACCATTTAGGCAGGGGAAAGTCCCACATCATATGACCCATCGAGAAGTACATGAGTACCAGCAGGAATCCCACCGAGGCGATAAGTCTGCGTTTGAGTACGGGCGTTTCACGATCCTTTAGGGCGTCCTCGCTGTCGGAGGAGGATTTTGATTCACTGCCGCCCTTTAATGCTGCGCCGTAGCCTGCCGCCGTTACAGCGGATATGACAGCGGCGGGGGAGGCAGTCCCCTCAACTCCCATTGAGTTGGTAAGCAGGCTGACGGAGCAGCTTTCAACTCCGGGTACTTTGCTGACAGCCTTTTCCACTCTTGCGGAGCAGGCGGCGCAGCTCATACCCGTTACGGTATATTGTTCCATTATAATATTCCTTTCGTAATTATTTCATAAGCTTTTGCAGGGTAGCCACAAGGTCGTCGATAACCTCGTCATTGCCGTCACGAATATCATTTGCAACGCAGGTGCGAATATGATTGGCAAGCAGCTCCTTATTAAAGGAATTAAGTGCGGCGTTTACGGCGGAGGACTGTATAAGCACATCAGTGCAATAGGCGTTTTCCTCGATCATCTTTTTAAGTCCCCGCACCTGTCCCTCAATTCGGTTTAATCGGTTTATCAGCCTGCGGTATTCATCGGGAGAACGTTCCTTGGTCTTTTTTCCGCAGCAGCATTCGTTTTTTTTTTTTCATACGCTAACCCTCCAATTTGTCATTGCAGTTATATTATATACCCCCGTGGGGTATTTATCAAGAGGAAATTTAAAAAAATCAGAAAAACCGCAGAAACAGTGTTCTGCTGCAATATCGTGATTTTATACAACGGAAAACCCCTTGACATATTACTGTTAATATGTTAAAATAACCTAAAGTAGACAGGGTGTCCCTGCACCTACTGCATCCCGTCGACCTTAGACGTTCTTGAATAGCCTTACATTGTAAGCCGACAGTTAATGGCGGGATATGTTGTTTTGCGATGAAAATGTGGTATTCTCTATTAGAGGTAAGAGGATAGAGGAATAATCGTTACTTTATTTTTGAATTGCTTTAGTTGAAATAAGCAGATAGCATTTCTATTTTCTTGCTTCTATTTTCTATTTTCCAAAAAACCGGCGAAGCTCCTATTTTCTTGCTTCTAATAGGTCCGCCCGCCGCAGAGGAGATTTAATTATGCGTATAATAACAGGATCAGCGCGCGGACGGCGGCTGAAAACACCCGAGGGTATAGATATTCGTCCCACCTCCGATAAGGTCAAGGAAGCGATTTTTTCCATAATACAGTTTGACCTGCAGGGCGCTGTGGTCTGCGACCTGTTCAGCGGCACGGGACAGCTGGGACTGGAGGCTCTTTCACGAGGGGCGAAGTACTGCCGATTTGTGGATAAGAGTACGGTTTCAGCCGATTTAACAAAGGAAAATATCGTTTCCGCGGGTTTTCTTGACAGCTCTGCGGTTTCCGTTACGGACAGCGTGGATTTCATACGTGATGTGCGTATGACATTTGACGTTATCTTGATAGATCCCCCCTATGAAAAGGGGCTTATTGAAAAGGTAATGCCCTTTGCGGCAATGAAGCTTTCCCACAGAGGCGTAATAGTCTGTGAGCATGAAATTACCCTAAATCTCCCGGAAAGCTACGGAAAAGCCGTTAAACAGAAAAGCTATAAATACGGTAAAGTGGGAGTTACGGTTTATAGAACCGAGGGAGATGCAGAATAATGAGAATAGCCGTTTGTCCGGGAAGCTTTGACCCGGTTACATTTGGGCACAGGGATATAATATACCGTGCATCACAGCTTTTTGACAAGGTAATAGTCCTTGTGGCGGTGAATGCGCAGAAGGATCCGCTTTTTACCCCCGCGGAGCGCGTTGCTCTTATCCAAAAGGTAACTAAGGATTGGGACAATGTGGTGGTCGATATTTGCGAGGGGCTTATAGCGGATTATGTAAAGCAGGTGGGCGCTGTGGCTATAGTTAAGGGCTTGCGGGCGGTTACCGATTTTGAATATGAGTTTCAGATGGCGCTTGTAAACAAAAACCTGTATGGGGGAGCGGAAACGGTATTTCTCACCACCAGCAGCGAAAATACGTATTTAAGCTCCAGCGTAGTAAAGCAGGTAGCTTCCTTCGGCGGAGATATCAGCAAATTTGTACCGAGGTGCATTTTGGGAGATATTGAGGCGAGGATTAAAGGTCAATAATATAAGTGTTAAGGAGGCTTTTTGAGAATAGATGGCAGAAAGTGGGGCGCAAAGGCTAAGTCCCGATTCCCGTCATTGATTTTCAAGCACCGGAAATGGAGGAAATTTAAATGTCTTCAGCAACAATAGAGGATTATCTTGAACTTATGGACGATATACTGGAACAGGCAAGGCCGGCTATGCTTCAGCCGGGAAAATATGCCGTGGATGCCACACAGCTAAAGCAGTGCATTGACGACATACGTTTCTGTATGCCCTCCGAAATTCGTCAGGCAAAGACCCTTGTGGCGGATAGGGCAAACGTCCTGTCAAACGCTAAAAAGGAAGCGGATGAAATTGTTCGCAAGGCGGAGCAGCGTGCCGCTGTTCTTGTGGACGAGCATGAAATTACCAAGAAAGCTCAGCAGCGCGTGGCGGAGATTGAGAAGCAGTCAAATGAAAAGCTGAAATCCGTCCGTCATGCCACAAATCAATATCTTGTGGATATTATAGGCAGTACAGAGGATACTCTCGCCGCCAACCTTGCCCAGGTTAAAAAGCTAAAGTCCACAATAAAGGACAAGCAGTAGGGAATATCGAATGGATTTTAATATGGATAAAGAGCTTATCCGAAAGATTAAGCTTGCAATTACCGAAATAAAGAAAGCCGTAATCGGCAAGGATGACGTTATTATAAAAATCCTTATGGCAATTTGTGCGGGCGGCCACGTTCTTTTAGAGGATATACCCGGAGTGGGCAAAACCACTATGGCATTGGCGTTTTCCAATGCCCTTTCGCTGAAATATAACCGTATGCAGTTTACATCGGATGTTATGCCTGCGGACGTTACGGGCTTTAATATGCTGAATAGGGCAAGCGGGGAATTTGAGTTCCGATCGGGTGCTGTGTTTTGCAACCTCTTTCTTGCGGACGAAATTAACCGTACCTCCAGCAAAACTCAGTCGGCTCTTTTGGAGGCAATGGAGGAGGGGAGCGTTACCGTTGACGGTGTAACAAGAATGTTACCCCGTCCCTTTGTGGTGCTTGCTACGCAAAATCCCGTGGGAAGTGCGGGTACCCAGCTTCTGCCCGAATCACAGCTTGATAGGTTTATGGTAAAGCTTTCTATGGGATATCCCGATGTGAAAAGCGAAGCGGCGATACTTAAGGCAAAGGCGTCGAAAGCGGCTATGCAGCCTGTGCGTCCCGTTATGACTGCGGCTGATCTGTCTACAGTGCGTGCCGCTGCCGAAAATATATTTGTAAGCGATGAAATATACGATTATATAGCTGCCGTTTCCTATGCCACAAGAAACGACAGCCGTCTTGAGTTGGGCGTAAGCACGAGAGGCTCTATTGCCGTTACGCAGATGGCAAAGGCTGCCGCTATGCTTAAAGGGAGATCCTATGTTATTCCGGAGGACGTTCTTCTTGTATACGGCGATACCTGTGCCCACCGAATTATTCCAAAGGGTATGGGGGGACGCGCTGTTTCCGATACGGATTCCCATGCGCTTTTGAGCAATATAATCCGTTCTGTGCCGATACCCAAAATAGGCTGATTTTCATGAGAATAGTTTACCTTTTCCTGCTGATAGCGGCAGTAATATTCTATCTCCTTTTTTCGGGGGACATATCATTTTACCTGCTTTGTACGCTGATTTTGCTGCCTTTGCTGCTCGGCGTACTGCTTTTGTTGTGCTCAAAAAAAATCACTGTGAGCTTTGAATGCGGGAAAACCGTATATGAAAAGGGCGACACCGCAAGGATAAAGGCGGTAATAAAAAACGATTTCCCTCTGCCTGTTTCCCGTGTGAAAATTACCCTTAAAGCGGAATATTCCATGGGCGGCGAGGATTATACCATTGAACTGAAAGCGCCCGCAGTTGCAAAGGGGACAGCCGTGGTTTACTGTGAAATAGCCTCCGCCCACTGCGGTAAGGTGAATGTAACGCCGATTTTCGTGCGCGTTTATGACCTTTTGGGGTTAGGCGCACGGTCTGTGCCTGCGGATACAGGCGGGTATACCCTGCTTTTTATCCCGCCAAGACCGGATGAGGACAGTCCTTTACCCGCTGTGGACGTGATAAATTTATCCTCCGTACAAAATGCGAAAATATCTGCGGGCGGCGATAATATATACGGCTTTCGTGAGTTTGCACAGGGCGACAAAATAAGTATGATTCACTACAAGCTAAGCAGCCGTTTTGACAAGGATTATGTGCGTATAATGTGCGGCGACGATAATGATAAGCTGCTTATTATACCGGATTTCGACGCTGTTTTCAGCGATAAGGACAATATGCCGAGGCTTGATGCATACGACGAAGTAATCGCAGGATGCGGGCATTCGGCGGAGCGCCTTTGCAGAGAGAGAAAGGGCGCGGGCGGCGTATATATTTTCTTGAAAGAACGCCCTCAAAACGCAGATGTCAGGGTAGAGGAGCTTCCCGATGGATATGCCTGCGAAGCGGTGGGATATGAAAGCGTTTGTGTTATGCTTGCTTTTTCGGGGACAGAAAACGGAGGATAGGTTCCTGTCCGATTTCTACGTCATCTGTTTGCGAATATGGAAAAAGGAGGTGTCAAGGAGTGGCGAACAAGGCTTATACCGATAAAAATCGGAAAGCAAATCAACGGAACATTCCCCATAAAACACTTGCTGTAGCTTCCGTTACCGTGAAGGACAGGCCCGGCAAATGGGATATTATCAGTATTATTATCCGCGGAGTAATTGCTTTCCTTGGCACGGCAGGGGCAGTTTCCTGCTTTCTTACCGCAGCCGATATAGCCCGATCCCTTTCGGCAGTCATAACCGCATTTATTGCCTGCGGCGTATTTACCGCACTCTGCTGCTTTCACGAAAACAGTAAGCTTGTCCGAACGATACTTTTATGCGGCTTTGGGGCAATAGCTCTATTCTGTCTTGTGATTTTCAAACGCCTTTATGTGGGCGTAACCGAGTGTATAAACCGCTTTTGTGCAATAATTATCGCCGATTATCAAGACAACCTTTTTTTTACGGTGTCAACCGATTATGACACGGATTTCTGTGTTAGTCTTGCGCTATGCACCTTAACCGTGATAATGGCATATATCCTCTGCGCTGCCCTTATTCGTCACACAAGTCTTATCTTGGCTCTTGCAGTGATGATTCCGCTGCCGGAGGTTTGTCTTTATTTTGGGCTGTCGCCCAATGGCTTTTCCTTTGCAATACTGCTTTTTGCCGTAGCGGGCGCGGTAATTTGCGAGATCACGGAGTTTAACGTGAATTTTTTCAGTAAGCCTGCTTCCTCGCAGTGCGCCTTGTGCGGCAGTGTGATTATTGCACTGTGCTATGCGGTATCTGTTTTGGGGTCAATGATTGCGGGCTATGAGCGCCCCGAGCTTCTTGACGAGATAAGGAACAGCACTGCCGTCTATATAGAAAACTTCTCATGGGAGAAGCTGTCGGACGATATAAGAACCACACTTCCTTTTTATAACAGCGGCACCGCCACCCATGACGGAAAATTGGGCAGCAACAGTGAAATAGAATTTACAGGTGAGCATCTGCTCAGCGTGACCCTGCCTGTAACCGATAATACGGTTTATCTGAAAGGCTTTACCGGAGTGGAATACACGGGTACACGCTGGGAGGAATATACCGATACCACCGCTCTTGAAACCAAGCTTACATCTTCGGATTTCTTTGTTGGGAGAATGTACCCGTATTTCTGCGGCGATGGCGATATGAATGCCGCGTATATGTTTATACAGAATGTTTCCGTTTCCGATTCCGTGCGGTACATTCCCTCAAACTCGGCGGGTATGATTGAGGCTACGGAGCAGGGACGGCGTTATGCCGCATATTTTCCCTCATCGCTTGACTGGCGCAGCAGTATAATTGCCGCCGCATCTAAGGGTGCGGTGACCGATGAAACCCTTGCCGCCGATGAGCTTGCTCTGCGGGAAACCGCATACAGCGAGTGTCTGGATGTTCCCGATACATTTCATGCAGACGACTTTTTTGATGATTACAGCGGCGAAACGGTTGAAGAGGAGCTGATCTTTATCCGCGAAAAGCTGGCGGATATCTGCGATTACACCTTGAGTACGGAAAAACGCCCCTTTGGACGGGATTTTGCGGACTGGTTTTTGAATGACAGCCAAGAGGGCTCATGTACCCATTTTGCCACAGCGGCGGTACTTCTCTGCCGAATGAGGGGAATACCCGCACGATACTGCGAGGGCTTTGTCATAAAGCTCTCGGATATGCTTGCTTTGGGAGATACGGGAGATGTGGTAACTCTTGCCGTGTCCGATTCCCGCGCCCACGCGTGGATAGAGGTATATATCGATAATTACGGCTGGCTTACCTACGAGGTTACGCCCGGATACGGCGGGTATTCCTCGGAGACTGATTCGTGGGAAAGCACGGTTACGGAGGTTGTCAAGGAAGAACCGGAGATAGAAACGCAAGCGCCTCTTGTAAGTGTGACGGAAACAAGTCATTACACCGAAATGACGACCAATTCCACAGGTGAAAACGAGGCTATAATCGGTGGGGAAGAGACTGCCGTTACCACAACCGTAGCCACGAAACAGGAAACCACGGAAACTGCCGCACCGTCCCGATCCGACGACGGAGAATACGGTTCGGATAACGAAGAAGAATCCGCAAACGAGGAAACCGTTCCCCCTGCAAGCGAATATACCGAAACATATTCTCCCTCGGAGGCCGATGACAGCGCAGACGATACCGAAAGCGAGAAAGCCGCATCAACCGCCGCCGACAGCGGGAATGGTACCGAGGAGGAGGACAGTGCCCTGTTTTCCGCAGTGCTTGGGGTATTGGGGCGCATAGCGGCAATTATAGTTATAACGGCGGCGCTTATTGGCGTTGTCATATTGCGCCGCAGGGCGATACTTGCATATCACCGTAAAATGGTTCGTGAAAATCCCGATAAGGCGGCGGTAAGGATATACCGTATGCTGATAAAATCGGCACGGAGTGAGGGAATAGCGCCTGAATTGTCCGAGCCTGAGAAGATCCCCGCATATTTATCCGAAAGAAGTGAACGCTTCCCCTTGGCTGAATGCAGGATTATAGTAAATACAGCGCTTGCCGCACGTTTTGGGGGCGGAGCGGACGTTCATTCCGCAGAAAAGGCGTATAGTGCGCTTAACGGTATACGGCAGGGCATATACGAAAACGAAAGCATACCGAAAAAGCTTGCGGATAAGTGGATAGCGGTAAATGTGTAGCGGAAATTTGCGAACAGAGGATAGGGATTAGGGAATAAACCGCTTTTATTGTATTAAAAGGGTTCAATTACTATCCTCCGTTTTCCGTTCTCTTATAGTCAAATAATCATTCTTTTTTTGTATTTTTGGCAATATTGCTATTGCAAATTATGTTGAAATGTAGTATAATAATGATGTATGCATTTATGAATGTAATCGTGCCTATTGCTTTAGACGCGGAAAGGATGAATATTCCATTGAAAAATAATGGCTTTAATAAAAGAAACAGCGATTCGAGTGATAATTACAGCCGTCCTCGTCACAAGGATTACGGCGGCGTAAATAACAGGGATAATAAATATAACGGAAGAAATAATCGTTCGGATAATTCCCCTAAAATGGCGGAGAACGAGCCTGAGGGACTTATTGTGGGCAGAAATCCGGTTACGGAGGCGCTCAAGGCGGGCAAGCCTATCGATATTGTCTATATAAATCCCGATGCAGGCGGAAGCATTTCCGTGATTTCAAGGCTTGCAAGAGAAAGAAATGTTGTGGTAAAAAGTGTCGGCGCACAGAAGCTTACGCAAATGTGCGGCGGTATGTCCCATCAAGGCGTTATAGCATCGGGCGCTTGCGCGGAATATGTGGGGATAGAGGATATTTTGGCGGTTTCCCGAAAAAAAGGAACCAAACCCTTTATCATCGTTTGTGACGAGATTGAAGATCCCCACAATCTGGGCGCAATAATTCGTACAGCCGAAGCTGCGGGTGCGGACGGACTTATTATTCCGAAAAGACGCAGCGCATCGCTTAATGCCACTGTCTTTAAAACATCTGCGGGAGCGGCGGTGCGGCTTCCCGTTGCCAAGGTTGCAAACCTCCCCGCAGCTCTGGACAAGCTTAAAAAGAACGGCGTTTGGATTTTCGGTACGGACGCTAAGGGAGATAGCTGCTACAATGTGGATTTTAAAGGCGCTGCGGCTATTGTGATAGGCTCTGAGGGCTTTGGTTTGGGCAGACTTGTAAAGGAAAAATGCGATTTTCTGCTTAGTCTTCCCATGAACGGCGAAATTACATCTCTCAATGCCTCTGTTGCTGCCGGTATTTTTATGTACGAGGCGGTAAGGCAGAGAAACGGACTATAAATTCCCATTATACCGGTAGTGAGGTGAACTGAAATTGTCTAACGGAAAGCTTACGCTTGATGATATCCTGAACGAATATTCCGCAGATAAAGCGACAGGCGGTGGAGAACGGATTTCCTCCGTTTACGGATATTCCTCGTCAGAGATGGATTCTGTGGTTAAGGAAATTGCCGCCGATGCGGACGAAAAGCGCAGGAAAGACGATGAAATAAAGAAATGCAAGCAGATAGATTATGAAATAATGAGCGGCGATTATGAACGGAAATATATGCCGCAGGAGCTTAAAACCTCGGAGGAAATAGCCCTTGAGGACGGTGCTGCCGATATGCGGCGGCGTTCGGGGGACGAGCTTTTCAATTCCTTGATAAACGATGATTATGCTAAGGCTCAAAAAGAGGCGCAGAAAGTCAAGACACCAAAGTCCCGTCGGGACGACACGGAAAAGCCCTCGGTTTCCGATGAGGAAAAGGAAACGTCCGTGTCTGAAAAAAAGAAGACTAAAACCAAAAAGGAGAAAAATTCTTTCGGAAGAGGAATTTTGGAGAGTATCAGGGAAAAACAGGTAAACGACCAAACGGAGCAGGACGAGTTTGAAAGAAAATACGGCACTCCCGATGCGCCGCTGCTTACTATAGATAACCTTTCCGAGGACGATTTGCTTGGAGACGGCAATGAACACAAGCTGCCCTTTGAGCCTGCACCGAAGGAATACCGCTCCCTTTCCGAAAAGCTGGCGCATGAGGACGAGTACAAGGAAAAGTACAGCGACACCGTTAAAAAGGATGCCACAAAGGCGGTTAAGGTTCACAAGGTAAAGCCGACCCCAAGACAATCGGAAAAGCCGGCGGAAACACCTAATCCTTTCGGTAAGTATGCGGCTGCAGATGTGGAAAGTATTCTTGCGGAATACGATTCTGCGGGCAAGCAGCCTATCCGCACGGTAAAATCCGACACAAGTCCGCTGAAGGGCTTTACCGATATTTTCAATAAGCTTATGGCAAAGCAGGAAAGCGATGACGCACAGGGCGGCGAGCTTCTGCAGGGCGGTGGAAATATTAAGCACCACGGTTCAACCAATACGGGTACAGTTCCTATCGAAAGAGCGACTATCAGCGATATAGACCTTAATCTTTCCGATAAAATAATACAGGATACCGCATCCGTTCGGCTGAAAAAGGCGGAGCTTGACAAGATAAACACCCTTAAGGAAAGACGGAGTGAAAAGGTTAAAAATTTCTATCTGGTTGGTGATGAACAGGAAAATTCCGCCGAGGAGGAGGAACGGAACGCCGATTCGGAGGAAATTGACGAGTACAAAAATCCCACCGATTCCTCCAGTATATCGGAGCATATAGCCTCGCAAAAGGGCAAGCTGATTATAAGGCTTCTGGCGCAGGCGGTGTGCTTTGCACTCACTATTTTTATCGCTATGGCAAACGACGGCTCATGGGGAATACTTGACAGCCTTGCCATATTCGACAGGCGCACCCAGCCTGATGTGGTGCTTTTTATCAATGTAATTATAGGCGCTATGGCGGGCGTGGCATCCTACCAAACCCTTGCCAACGGAATGGGCAAGCTGCTTTCGGGTAAGGCTGATTCCGATTCGCTGCCGGCATTCGCTCTCGTACTCAGCGAGCTTGCAACACTGGTTACGGCAGCCAATACCAATATGCTTAGGGGCGGTTTTGCGTACATATATGTACCGATTGCCATAGGCTCTCTTATGTTCAATACCATAGGCAAGTTGCTGATTATAAGCAGGACGGAAAGAAGCTTTCGCTTTGTTTCGGACGATAACAGGCGCTATGCCCTGTTTATGGTTGAGGGCGAAGCGGATGCGCAGGACTTTACAAGGGGTGCGCTGACCGATTTCCCCGCTTTGGGGGCAATGCAGAAAACGGAGCTTATTGCAGACTTTCTGAAAACCTCCTTTGCACCCGACAGCACAGACAGATTTTGCAAGATAGTTACACCTATTGTCTGCATAGCATCCGTGATTATCGGAATTGCGGCAGCAATTATGGCGAGGGCGGAGCATGGTAATTTGGGTGCGCTTTGTGCGGGCTTTTCCGCAGCGTCATGCTGTGCGGCGCTTTGCTCATGCTTTTCCATGATGATAATAGCAACCCTGCCTATGGAAAGAGCTTCAAAGAAATACAGCAGTGACGGCGGCGCGATTATCGGCTTTGACTGCATAGATGAATTTGCCGATACCAACAGTATTCTTGCAGACGCATCGCAGCTGTTCCCCTCAGGCTCTGTACAGCTGGTTAATATAAAGGCTTTTCCCGATACAAGCATCGATGAGGCTATAGTTGAGGCGGCAAGCCTTACAAGCCAGTCGGGCAGCGTGCTGAAAAGTATGTTCTATGATATAATAGTCGGAAAGACGGAAATGCTTAATCCGGTTGAAAGCTATATTTACGAGGATTCCCTTGGACTTTGCGGTTGGATTAACAATAAGCGTGTACTCCTTGGCGGCAGGGAGCTTATGGTAAATCACAGCATAGAGGGTCTGCCGTCACCTGCAAAAGAGGCGGAGTATACGGTCGGAAACAGGATGGCCGTGTATCTCTCAATATCCGGACAGCTTTCGGCAATGTTCGTTGTGGAAATAAATCCCGAGTACCGTGTAACAGAGGCGCTGCACGAGCTGCAAAGAAGTCACATTTCGGTTATGCTCCGTACTGTTGATTCATTTTTGACAGTCAATCGTCTTGCGGAGCTGTTTGGGGTTACACCATCGCTTTTCAGGCTGCTGCCTTTCCGTATGCATTCGAGATTTGAAAAGCTTACGGAATATACCCCGCAAAGAAAAGCAACCCTCGCCTGCACGGGAAAATTTACTGCATATTCCGGACTTATCGTTGTGGTGAACCGACTGCGCAGTACAATATCCGCGGGGCTGATACTTATGGCGGCGGAAATACTTTTGGGTGTGCTGCTGACACTGACCATGACACTGCTCGGAGCTTTGGAGGAGCTTACGGTAACAACCGTTTTTGTATATAATGCGGCATTTTTGCTTGCATACTGTTTGCTGCAATTTTTCAAGCGGTTGTGATGCTTAAAAATAAATGAAAGGAAGAATAATTATGGCTGATGAAAAGAAGAAAGGTATTGTTGCGGAATTTAAGGAATTTATCGCAAGAGGAAATGTAATCGATATGGCTGTGGGCGTTATCATGGGCGGAGCGTTCACCCCTATCGTAAACTCATTGGTAAACGACATAGTAATGCCCGGAGTGGGATTGATTATCGGTAATGTTGATTTCAGCGACTTGGTAATCACCCTAAAGGAAGCCGATGTAGCTAACGATGTGGCAGCGGTCACCATAAATTACGGAGTATTTATCAATACATTGATAAACTTCTTTGTAGTGGCGTTGTGCATATTTGCGCTTGTAAAGGCAATAAACAAGCTGAACCGCGAGAAAGAGGAAAAGCCCGAAGAGCCCGCACCCGCACCTGTACCAGAGCCTACGGCGGAGGAAAAGCTTCTCACGGAAATCAGAGATTTGCTTGCAGAGAATAAGTAATCGGTAATTTTCCGTTAAGTCCTATGAAGCTTTATACATAAGTTATAAAAAGGGTGATAACCGATAAATTACTGTCGATTATCACCCTTTTATTTCTGCCGTAAAAAGAGGTGCAGGCTCTTTGAACGAGTGTAACAGATGTCGCTTTTCCGCAAAGGTCGGTCACTCACCGCAGATTACTCCGTTAGCGTATGCAATAATCAAGTCAGCGGCTGTTTCCTTGGATATAGGTTCGCTGTTAAGGCAGATGTTAAAGCTGTCCGCACTGCCCCACTTGGATTCGGTGTGATAGTTATAGTAGGAGGCTCTTGCCTTGTCAAGGCGATTTACCTTTGCCAGCGCTTCCTTTTCACTTAGGCTGTATCTGTCCATGATAACCCTTGTGCGGTAGGGGAGCGGTGCTGTTATAAATACGCTCATTATGTCATAGTTATCCTTAAGTATATAATCCGCCGCACGTCCGACTATTACACAAGGACCGTTAGCGGCAGCATCTCTTACGGCATCTATCTGCGCTTCATATGCTATAAGCTCTATGGGCTTTCCTGCGGCAAATCCGCCGTTCTGTGCGTTCATAACAAGGGAGTAAAGCAGACTTCCCGTGGGACGTTCGTCAATGGATTCCACAAATTTATCGCACAGACCGCTTTTTTTGGCTGCCTCGGTAATAATTTCCTTGTCATAAAAGCCTATACCTAATTTCTGAGCCACACAGCGTCCGATTTCACGCCCGCCGCTTCCGAAACGTCTTCCTATTGTAATTATCCTTGTTTTATTCATAAGAAAAAGACCACCTTTTTGGAGATTTGAGAATAGATGATAGAGAATGGAGAAAAAATTGCTTCCATTTTCCAACATCAATTCTGCATGGAAATTTGAGAATAGATGATAGGGAATGGAGAAAGGAATTGCTTTCATTTTCCAACATCAATCCTGCATGGAGATTTGAGAATAGATGATAGAGAATGGAGAAAGGAATTGCTTTCATTTTCCAATATCAATCCTGCATGGAGATTTGAGAATAGATGATAGGGAATGAAAAGGTAATCGGCTTCGTTTTCCAATCTCATTCTTACATTCTCCAATATATCACAAAATCCTCAAAAAGTCAAGAGATAGTAAATATAGACTTGACAAGGGGGAAAAATGATGTTATCATATTGAAAGGATAGAAATTTGAGAACGGGAAACAGATTATTGCCCGTTTGCTGTACGGAGCCAATTTAACAATAAGGCTGCGGTTTACTTTTCCAATATCTATCTTCTATTCTCCATTTTCAATATAAGGAGTTGTTTTTATTGAAAGCAGTATTTCATCTGCCCGATTTTTGGATTCACAGATACCTGAATCTCGCTTTAATCGATATGATAAAGGAGCATCCCGAACGCTTTTACGATGGCGTGGGCGTAGCTTCCGTGTATGGCACATTCCCTCCCGCTATTTGGAACGGAGGAAGAAACGTAAACGGCTTTTGTGACGAGAAGCTGGCTGCTGACATATTGGAGGAATTTAATTCCCGCGGAGTGCCGTGCCGTTTCACCTTTACCAACCCTTGGATAACCGAGGAGCATTTGAACGACAAGTTCTGTAATCGTTTGCTGGAGCTTGCCGACAATGGTCTTAACGAGGTTATTGTAAACAGTCCCATACTTGAGGATTATATTCGCAAAACTCATCCGAATTACAAGATAACATCATCCACCTGCAAGGAAATTCGCGAGATGGACAAGCTGCTGGACGAGATGCAGAAGCCCTACAGCCTTGTTGTTCTTGATTATAACTGGAATAATAACTTTGAAGCGCTGGAAACTCTCCCCGATAAGGAGCGCATAGAGATTTTGGTTTGTCCCTACTGCTTCCCCAACTGTAAAAGGCGCGGTGACCATTACCGTTATCTGGGCGATCAGCAGCTGCGCCGTGGCACATTCAATGCCTTCAATGGCATGGGAGGAAATGTGGGAATGAGCGTTATTCCCGAAAAGCCTTTCCCCTGTGAAGCACCGGCTCTTAATTTCTATGAAACCACTAAATTCTCCACACACATTACCTCGGAGAAGCTGTGGGACTGGTATGTTCCTCACGGATTTGAGCAGTTCAAGATTGAGGGTAGAACCATAGATGCCCACAACGTTATAGAAAGCTATGTTTACTATATGGCAAAGCCGGAATACAGGGATATTACACGTCTTGAGCTTGCACTCAAGGCATATAATCCACCGAGGAGAAGATAGAAAATCGAATATGGATAAATATCGTGAATATGCAAAAGAGCTTGTTTCACAGATGACCCTTGATCAAAAAATATCACAAATGCTCCATTCATCACCTGCTATCGACAGATTGGGAATATCTGCCTATAATTGGTGGAATGAGGCTCTCCACGGTGTGGCACGGGCAGGCACTGCTACTGTTTTTCCCCAAGCCATTGCCCTTGCGGCAACCTTTGATGAGGGACTTGTAGGGGAGATTGCCGCTGCGGTTTCCACGGAGGCACGCGCCAAATTCAATGCCGGGCAGCGTTTCGGCGACAGCGATATATACAAGGGACTTACCCTCTGGGCACCCAATGTGAATATCTTCCGTGATCCTCGCTGGGGGCGGGGTCACGAAACCTACGGCGAAGACCCGTATCTTACTTCCCGCATGGGCTGTGCCTATGTAAGGGGACTTCAGAACAGGCAGGAGGACGGTTCGATTAAGACAGCCGCCTGCGCCAAGCATTTTGCGGTTCATTCCGGTCCGGAAGCCCTGCGGCACGGTTTTAACGCCGAGGTTTCCCCACAGGATCTGGCGGAAACATATTTGCCTGCCTTTAAAGCATTGGTGAAAGAGGCTAAGGTTGAATCGGTCATGGGCGCATATAACGCCCTGAACGGCAAGCCCTGCTGCGGAAATGAGGATCTGCTTACCCATATTCTCCGTGAGGAATGGGGATTTGATGGCTATGTGGTTTCCGACTGTTGGGCGGTAAGGGATTTTCACGAGAACCATAAGGCTACCGGTAATATGGCAGAGTCAGCTTCACTGGCGGTAAACAGCGGCTGTGACCTTAATTGCGGATCAGCCTTTGCCTATCTTACCCAAGCTGTGGAGGAGGGACTTGTGGAGGAATCGGCCATTGATCGTGCTGTTACAAACCTACTTACAACCCGTGCAAGACTGGGGATAATCGGCGATTTTACAAGCGGTTACGACAATATTCCCTATGAAATAACCGACAGCGAACATATGCGGGAGCTTAATCTGAAAGCCACCAAAAGCAGCCTTGTACTGCTTAAAAATAACGGTATTCTCCCTCTTAACAAGGAAAAACTTACCGCTATAGGCGTTATAGGACCCAATGCCGACAGCAGAGCCGCCCTCTCGGGCAATTACTGCGGCACATCGTCAAGGTATATAACCGTTTTAGAGGGACTTTGGGAGTATTTGGGGGACAGCGTGCGCATACTCTATTCCCAAGGCTGTGACCTTTATAAGGACAGAGTGGAGCAGCTGGCAGAGCCTGATGACAGGATTTCCGAGGTTAAGGCTATATGTGAAGCGAGCGATGTGGTCATAACGGTTCTCGGACTTGACAGCACCCTTGAGGGTGAGCAGGGTGATACCGGTAATTCCTATGCTTCTGGCGATAAGCCGTCCCTTAATCTGCCGGGATTGCAGGAAAATCTTCTGCGCACCGTTTGCGAAAGCGGAAAGCCTGTTATAGCGATTATTATTTCGGGCAGTGCGCTCTCCATAGGGTATGCGGATGAAAACGCCGATGCCATTATTCAAAGCTTCTATCCCGGAGCAATGGGCGGAAAGGCGATTGCACAGCTGCTTTTCGGTGAATATTCCCCCTCGGGAAAGCTGCCCGTAACATTTCCCCGTACGGAGGAGGAGCTTCCCGATTTTACCGATTACTCCATGACGGGGAGAACGTACCGTTATTCGGAGCATGAGGCTCTTTACCCCTTTGGCTATGGACTTTCATACACATCCTTTGATATTATCGAGGTAAAAGCATCAAGCGAGGTCTTAGGAGAAGATGGGGTCGAGATAAACATTACCCTGAAAAATACAGGAGCAATGGACGGAGAATGTGTTATTGAAGCCTATGTGAAATTCTGCGGCGAGGGGGAGCATATCCCCGGTTACCAGTTAAAGGACTTTACAAAGGC
Organism: Ruminococcus sp. Zagget11; assembly: GCA_001941135.1. Lineage (GTDB taxonomy): Bacteria > Bacillota > Clostridia > Oscillospirales > Ruminococcaceae > Huintestinicola. The sequence continues at coordinate 30,596 of MSHL01000040.1, read as the reverse complement.
TTTTGCAGGGGCAGGAGAAACAGTATCGGCACAAATAAAATTACTCCCGAACGCCTTTGCTTTGGCGGACAGCGAGGGTGTTTTCAAGGTAAATAAGGGCAATTACACCGTTTATATAGGGGAAAGCCAGCCCGACAAAAGAAGTGCGGCTCTTATGGGAAAAGCACCGATTGAGATGAGCTTTACTTTTTAAGGATAATATGACGGCTGTTCACAGAAAGAATACAATATTTTTTCTTGAAAATCATTGAATTTTCAGTGCAGATTAACTATAATACTATATGAGGAATAGGATATTATAAGACCTCAAAGAACTTAAAGCAGGTGTTCCGCCACCTATATACCGAGTGCGGGACTGTATAGATTTAGAGGAGGGACTGAGGTTCCTCCTCTTTTTTATTTATTGTAATTTCACTGCACTTGAAGCTGCCTGTGACAATTACAAAAAGTAGTATATGCCCACAGACTGTTGCCGTAAAAATCATCTGCTAAAGTAATTTTCGTGATATTGACAACGGATAGATTAAGTGATATAATGGTGGTGGAAACATGGGCGTCACTGAATCCGTGTTCCCTGTGCCGACTGTCGGTTGACAAACCAAGGAAATTAAATAATATCTAAATGCAATACGCACTTTTCCACTTCCCCCGAAAATACGTTACCGAGAGGATGCGGAAAAGGCTGCCCGTCGGCGTTTCCTTATGTCGTCGGGAGAAAAGAGAAATATATATGGAAATAATAGTTGTAGGGTGCGGCAAGGTCGGAAGAACCATTGCGGAGCAGCTTAATGACGATGATAACAATGTTACGGTGATTGATACAGACCCGGATATGGTTAGGGACATTTCCGAGTCCTGTGATATTATGGGTATCACGGGAAACGGCGCTACTCACTCCGTACAGCAGCAGGCGGGTATCGAAAGAGCCGATTTGCTTATTGCGGTGACAGGGTCGGACGAGCTTAATCTTCTTTGCTGCCTTATTGCGAGAAAGGCGGGAAATTGTCAGACTATAGCCCGTGTAAGATCCCCCGAATACAACGGCGAAGCATCCTTTTTCCGCGAGGAGCTGGGGCTTGCTATGGTCATAAATCCCGAATTTGCGGCAGCTGCGGAAATAGCAAGGATTTTGCGCTTTCCCTCTGCAATAACGATAGACTCCTTCGCCAAGGGTAAAATAGACCTTATGAAGTTCCACATACCCGATGACAGCCCGCTGCTGAAATACTCCGTAAAAGAAATTTCAACGGAGCTTCATTGCGATGTGCTTATCTGTACCATTGAACGCGATGGGGAAGCTATTATAGCAAACGGTGATACAACCTTTATGAAAAAGGATGTCATTTCGGTTGTCGCATCTCCAAAGAACGCATATAAGTTTTTTTCGGAAATTCGCTACAAGACGCACCGTGTAAAGAACACTATGATAGTGGGAGCGGGGGATATCGCTTATTATCTTTCGCAGATATTGCTAAAGTCGGGAATTGACGTAAAGATTATTGAAAAGGATCCCGCACGGTGTACCGAGTTTTGCGGTATGGTTCCGGGGGCTACGGTTATATGCGCCGATGCCTCCGAGCAGTCTACTCTTCTTGAGGAGGGTCTGGAAAATACCGATTCCTTTGTCGCCCTTACAAACTTAGATGAGGAGAATATTCTCCTTACCCTTTTTGCAAAGAGCAAGTCCGACTGCAAGCTTATTACCAAGATTAACCGAATAGATTTTGACGACGTTATACACAAGCTGGATTTGGATGCAATCATTTATCCCAAGCATATTACCGCCGAGTATATCGTCCGTTACGTAAGGGCGATGAAGAACACAATCGGCAGTAATGTTGAAACATTGTACAGCGTAATAAAGGGCAGCGTTGAAGCGTCGGAATTTATAGTCAAGGAGAAGTCCGAGATAACCGACACACCCCTTTTTGAGCTGAAGCTGAAAAAAAATCTGCTTATTGCGGGAATAATCAGGGGCGGCAAGGTAATTATCCCGAGAGGTCACGACACCATACAGGTAGGAGATTCCGTAGTTATAGTTACAATGCAAAAGGGTCTGCACGATGTCTGTGATATTCTCGCCTGATAGGGGGTTGCTGTCCGCATGAATTATCGTATAATAGCTTATATACTTGGGTGGGTACTGAATTTTGAGGCACTTTTCATGGCTGTTCCCGCCTTTACGGCGCTTTATTATTCCGAGGGAGCGGGGATAGGCTTTGTATTTTCCCTGCTTATCTGCCTGTTTTTCGGAGTTATCCTTACCCTGAAAAAGCCTGCAAAGAAAGCGATCTATTCCCGTGACGGTTTGGTAATCGTTTCCCTTAGCTGGATAGTGCTTAGTCTTTTCGGCGCGCTTCCCTTTTATGTCACAGGGGTAATACCGAGCTTTATTGACGCTGTCTTTGAGTCGGCGGCAGGCTTTACCACAACAGGCGCGAGTATTTTAAGCGAGGTGGAGAGCCTGCCCCGTTGTATTCTTATGTGGAGAAGCTTTACCCACTGGATCGGCGGAATGGGAGTGCTTGTGTTTATAATGGCGTTTGTTCCCCTTTCGGGCGGGCAGAATATGTACATTATGAAAGCGGAAAGCCCCGGTCCCTCTGTGAGCAAGTTTGTACCAAAGATAAAGGCAACGGCATTGCTGCTTTATTCCATGTACTTTATACTTACCTTGGCGGAATTTGTATTTTTACTTTGTGGGGGAATGAGTGTATTTGAATCGCTGAACACGGCGCTTTCCACCGCAGGAACGGGCGGATTTGGATTTAGAAACAACAGCTTTGAAAGCTTTTCCCCTTATATTCAGTGGGTTGTAACGGTGTTTATGTTCCTGTTCGGCGTGAATTTCAGCATATATTTTCTTATTCTGAGCAAAAGAATCAAGGAAGCTATGAAAAGCACGGAGCTTAGGGTGTATATACTTCTTGTGGTGGCAGTCACAGCGCTTATCACCGTAAATGTATCGGATATGTTCGCAACCTTGGAAGATGCCGTACGGAATGTGGCGTTCACGGTAGTGTCACTGGTAACCACAACGGGCTTTGCAACGGTGGATTTTAACAAATGGCCTGAGCTTTCCCGTTCAATCATAGTGATATTGTTATTCACAGGCGCATGTGCGGGAAGCACCTGCGGAGGAATAAAGCTGTCGAGAATAATATTGCTGTTTAAGTCCATGTCAAAGGAGCTGCGATTGCTTGTACATCCCAAGCAGGTACATCAGATAAAGATAGACGGCAGGGTAGTCAGTCATGAAACGGTAAGGTCGGTAAATGTATTTCTTGTATGCTATATGCTTATAATGATGATTTCGTTCATATTGATATCCTTTGACAATCACGACCTGATAACCAACTTCACGGCAGTATCGGCAACTCTTAACAATGTAGGCCCCGGTCTGGGGCTTGTGGGTCCCACATCCAATTACGGATTTTTCTCAGGCTTCTCCAAGCTTGTTCTTATTTTTGACATGATAGCGGGCAGACTGGAGCTTTTCCCCATGCTTGCACTTTTCTCCCCCTACACATGGAAAGATAAATGATAAAAGCCAATAGGCGGCAGGGTTTGAGATCCTGCCGCCTACTTTCATTATTACCGAACTTGCGTTTGTTCTATTGCCGACCCGGACACATCTCCCTTACATCAACCCAAAATTCAGGCGAATTGTGATAGCTCGCATACCAATAGCTAATTGTCGGTATACAGAGTAATGCTATTCAAGAACAATAAAGGGCGGCGGGAGGCGGCGGGTGCAGGGTTTGCGACCCTGCCTCAGCCTGCTTTTTCCTTTGCCTTGGTTTTTGCTCTAAGGCTGTTGTCAAGTATTCTCTTGCGTATTCTTATGGATTTTGGCGTTATCTCCAAAAGCTCATCATCGGCTATAAATTCCAGACTGTCCTCAAGGGATAGCTTTCTTGGAGGTACAAGCCTTAAAGCATCGTCCGAGCCGCTGGCTCTTGTGTTGGTAAGGTGCTTTTTCTTGCAGACATTTACCACCAAATCCTCCGCCTTGGGGGACGCACCTACTATCATTCCCTCGTAAACAGGTGTTCCCGCTCCAATGAACAGAGAACCTCTTTCTTGGGCATTGTACAAACCGTATGTTACCGCTTCGCCCGTTTCAAAGGATACCAGTGAGCCTGTGCTTCTCCTGGGTATTTCTCCCTTATAGGGCTGGTAGGAGTCAAGGACACTGCTCATTACGCCCTCGCCCTTGGTGTCGGTGAGGAACTCGCTCTTGTAGCCGAAAAGTCCTCTTGCGGGGATAAGAAATTCTATCCTCATACGGCTTCCCTGGGGGCGCATGGTTACAAGCTCGCCCTTTCTCGTTCCCATTTTTTCCATAACGGTGCCCATAGACTCCTCGGGAACATCTATAACAAGCCTTTCTATAGGCTCGCACATAACTCCGTCAATTTCCTTCATCAGTACCTTAGGTGTGGAAACTCCCATTTCATAGCCCTCGCGGCGCATATTTTCGATAAGGATTGAAAGGTGCATTTCTCCGCGTCCGCATACCCTAAAGCTGTCGGTGCTTTCCGTTTCCGATACCCTCAGCGATACATCCCGCAGAACCTCCTTGAAAAGGCGATCTCTCAGCTGCCTTGAGGTCACGAATTTACCCTCTTTTCCTGCAAAAGGACTGTCGTTTACGGAGAATGTCATTTCCACGGTTGGCTCGGATATCTTCACAAAGGGCAGGGGTTCATAGGCGTCATACTGACAAACCGTATCACCTATGGTAATGTTCTCTATTCCCGAAATCCATACAATATCGCCCACAGTGGCTTCCTCAACGTTGGCGCGGGAAAGCCCCTCAATCTGGCTTATGGTAACAAGTCTGCTTTGGTAAGGCTTTTTGGTTTCATGGTAATCGCCGATCATAACGGGCTGATTTACCCTAAGCGTGCCTCGTTCTATTCTGCCTATACCCGTCCGTCCCACATACTCGTTGTAGTCAATGGAGGAAATGAGCATTTGAGCCGCGCCGTTTTCGTCGCCCTCCGGTGCGGGGATATAGTCAAGTATTGTGTCGAAAAGGGGTTTTAAATCCTGCCCCTGCTCATACTGGCTAAGGGAACAGGTACCCGCTCTTCCCGAACAGAAAAGTATGGGACTTTCAAGCTGATCGTCGTTTGCATCAAGGTCGAGGAGAAGCTCCAGTACCTCGTCGCCTATCTCGTCGAGGCGTGCATCGGGGCGGTCAATTTTATTTACAACGATAATTATTTTGTGACCCAGCTCAAGCGCTTTGGACAGTACGAAACGTGTCTGCGGCATAGGTCCTTCCGCCGCATCAACCAGCAGCAGAACGCCGTCAACCATTTTAAGTACACGCTCAACCTCACCGCCGAAATCCGCGTGGCCGGGGGTGTCGATAATGTTAATCTTTACACCGTTGTACTTAACGGAGGTGTTTTTTGCGAGAATGGTAATTCCTCTTTCTCTTTCTATGTCGCCAGAATCCATTACACGCTCCTCAACCTCTTGGTTTTCTCTGAAAGCGCCGCCCTGCTTCAGCATTTCGTCAACCAATGTGGTTTTACCGTGGTCAACGTGGGCGATAATGGCTATGTTTCTCAAATCATTTCTTACCATAAATAAAAATCCTTTCCTTTGACTGATTTTATTATTTCCACTGAAAATCAGCATTGTTTTTATTAACTTTTTTCTTGATTTTTATGCACTGTGCCAAATTTGCTATGACGTAAAAAATACCTTGCAAGAAACTTGCAAGGTATTTTGGTGGAGGAGGATGGATTCGGACCATCGAAGCTGAAAAGCAACAGATTTACAGTCTGCCCCCTTTGGCCACTCGGGAACTCCTCCGAATTTGTATGCCTTACGGCAAAGAGCTGGTGGACGGACTCGAACCCCCGACCTGCTGATTACAAATCAGCTGCTCTACCAACTGAGCTACACCAGCATAAACAGCACTTCGTCATGCGACTTTTAAATGATACCACAACTTAATGGATTTGTCAATACAAATTTCGATAATTTACGCAAATTTCATATTTGATTCATATTTGCCCGAGTGTGGAATAATATAGATAAATAATTATTTTATATTTATAGCACTTAAAAAATACGTATTGACATAACACGTATATTCTGATATAATATGAGAGGGAGGTGAGATGTTTGACATTCAAAGAAATTGAAAAGATAATAAAAGATGCCGGTTGGTATCTTGATTGTTCGAGAGGTTCTCACTTCCAATACAAGCACCCCAATAAAAGTGGAAAGGTAACAATTCCCAATCATAAGGGTGATATACCCAAGGGCACTGTGAATGCAATACTCAAACAGGTTGGGCTAAAATAGTCCGGCATCTTTACTCGACTAATTAAAAAAGAAGAAAGGAATGATTATCATGTTATCAATCTACCCTGCCTGCTTTTATAAAGAAAAAAAGGGCGACTATTCGGTTATATTTCCGAAGCTTGGTATAGCTACCTGCGGCGATACCTTTGAGGAGGCTGTTACAATGGCGGTTGACTGCCTTGCGGGTTATCTTTATGACCTGCATCTTGAGGGCAAAGAGTTTCCCGCACCGTTAAATGTACAGGAAATTGATATCGATGAATGCTATGACGAATATGAAACAGCGTTTGTAAATGTTATTACCGTAGATGTCGAGGAATATGCAAAAAAGCATTTTGAGAAATCCGTCAAGAAAACCCTGATCATTCCCGCATGGCTCAATGACCTTGCGACTCAACAGCACATCAACTTCTCGGCAACTCTGCAGGAGGCTCTGAAGAAGAAATTGAATGTTCATTAACAGAAAACCCGCACGGACGCCGTATTCTCGGCGTTCATGCGGGTAAAATCGAGTCGGGGCGACAGGACTTGAACCTGCGGCATCTTGGTCCCAAACCAAGCACTCTACCAAACTGAGTTACGCCCCGCTGTGTAAGGCTGTGTACAGTCACACAACAGATTTATTTTATCATAAATAAGTAAGGTTGTCAAGAGAAAAACACCGAAAAAATTAACCTTTATAAAATCTGCACAAAACAGGTGCGAAAAAATATGTTCTGCTCCCCATTTTATAAAAAAATTTCCTTTGGAAGAAGCTTTTTTCGCTGAAATTATTGCAATTTGCACATAAATTTGGTATACTATTTAATGAGTGTTGAGAGGGCTATTAGAAGCAAAGGGATTAGAAACAGGAAAAGCTATGAAAATAAATCTGTTCAGCGACCTTATAAATAATCAGCTGGAATTTTTGCTGCCGCGCTCTCTTATTGCGGACGGTGTGCTGATTTTGGTTTCACTGCCCTTTTACGGGCTTGATATATCCGTTCCTTTGGGGCTTTGTCTGGGAACGCTGGCTATGCTGGTCAATATGGTTATGCTGGGAATCTCCGTGCAAAAGGCTACCGACTGCCGTACGGAAAAATCCGCAAGGAGATGTATGTTCAAATACTACCTCCTGCGGTTTGCCGTGCTGGGTGCGGCTATTGCTGCGGGATTTCTGCTGCCCTTTACCAATGCCATAGCAAGCTGTATTCCCATATTCTACCCCAAGCTTTTCTACAGCATGAGCGGAATACTCTCACGAAACAAAGACAAAAATAAAAGAAAAAGGAACCACTGACGGACTTTCCTTTGAAGGGAGGCGGTAAAATTATGGAAACCCTGCTGGCGGAGGATTTTTCAACCGAGCTTGACGTTTCGGTTGTGGGTCCGAGAAAGATGATACAAATTGCCTTCGGGGATTTTACTCTCGATATTTCCGAAACGATTGTTACGGGCTGGCTTATTATTGTGGTGCTTTTTATCCTGATGAAATGGCTTACCAAGGATTTAAAGGTAGTTCCCGAAACAAAACGTCAGGTCATTGCCGAATATATTGTTGAGTTTTTCAACAACACGGTCAAGGAAATGATGGGCGAGTCAATGGTAAAGTTTGCACCTTATATAGCCACAATTTTCACATTTGCCCTTACAGGTGCGCTAGTGAGCATATTAGGATTCAGAAGCATGACCGTTGACATTAACTGTACGGGTACATGGGCTGTTATGACCTTTGTGCTGATAACCTACTACAAGCTGAAAAATAACGGTGCGGGTGGCTATCTGAAAAGCTTTGCCGAGCCTGTGATATTTATCACGCCGATAAATATTCTGAGCGAGGTCGCAACTCCTCTGGCTATGGCACTGCGTATGTTCGGAAATATGGCGAGCGGCATGATAATTACGTCCATCGTCTACGCTTTTCTTACGGTGCTGAGCAATGTGGTGTATAACGCGCTTTCCTTGCAGGCACTGGAATTTCTGAACTATTTCCACATATTTCAGATAGGTATCCCGGCGGCATTGTCGATTTATTTCGACTTCTTCTCGGGAGTAATACAGTCCTACGTCTTTATTATGCTTACAATGGTGTATGTTGGTCAGGCGGCAGGTGCCAACGACGCATAATATATTTTCTGCCAAGATAAATTTACGGAGGTAAAAGATTATGACTTATGAGCAGACATTGCTTATTGCAAAGGCTATTGTTCTTGCCGGACAGGGTATAGGCGCGGGACTTGCGCTTATAGCAGGTATAGGCCCGGGTATCGGTGAAGGATATGCGGTAGGTAAGGCTATCGAAACCATAGGCAGACAGCCGGAGGCTAAAAGCTCCGCACAGCAGACCATGTTCGTCGGATGCGCCGTTGCGGAATCAACCGGTATCTACGGACTTCTGGTCGGTATTATCCTTCTCTTTGTAAATCCGTTCCTCGGTCGTCTTGAATGATGAAAGGGAACGGCAGGATAACGGAAGGGACTAATTACTATGGATATAAATTTTAATTTTTTCAGCATTGACCCCACAACGGTTGTGGGTGTGCTGTGCAATACTCTTATCCTGTTTCTGCTGTTCAAGAAATTTCTCTTTGCACCGGTAAACAAGGTGCTTGAGGAACGTAAAAATCAGGTGTCCAAAATCTATGACGATGCCGACAGTGCCTTGAAAAATGCCCACGAAAAGGAAACGGAATATACCGAAAAGCTGTCAAGCGCCAAGGAGAAATCCGCCGAGATTTTGCGGAGTGCATCCAAAAAGGCACAGCAGCGTTCCGACGAGATTATCGGTGAGGCAAAGAGCGAGGCGGCTGCAATTATTACCAAGGCAAACGCCGATATAGAAAAGGATCGCAAGCGTGCGGTCAATTCCGTTAAGGACGAGATTTCCGATATTGCGGTAAGCATTGCGGAGCAGATTATTAACAGGAATGTGGATACCGATGACGAGCAGGATAGGCTTATAGATGAGTTTATATCGGGCATGGATGAGTAATTTCGGAAAGGAGCGCTGAATAGCTGTGACAGGATCGGTTGAAAATGTTTATACCGAAGCGCTGATGGAAATTGCGGAGGAGGAAGGGAGCGAGGCTGCTGCCGAGATAAACGGCGAGCTGGCGGCTTTATCCCGTATATTTTCCGAAAATACCGAGCTTTATGCCGTGCTTGATTCCCCGATTATTACCGATGAGGAGAAAAAAGACCTTTTGCGGGAGCTTTTTGAGGGGAAAATCTCACGAACAAGCTACGGACTTCTGTATGTTCTTACCGAAAACGGAAGATGTCGCTATCTGGAAGCGGTTGCGGCGAAATTCAAGGAGGAATATTATTCTCTCCACGGAATAGCGGAGGTCACGGTCACTACCGTAAAGCCCCTAAGCGACGGGCAGAAGCAGCGGCTTACCGAAAAGCTGAAAAAGCTGTACGGCAGGGAAATTATCCTTACCGAGAAAATCGATGCCTCTCTTGTGGGCGGCGTGGCTGTAAGCTATGGTGACAGTATGCTTGACGGCTCCGTCCGCACTAAGCTTGACGGTATGAAAAAACAGATTAAGAACATGATATCCTAAGTGTACATGAATTTGTGCATTGTAAAGGTGGTATGGAAAGATGGAATTACGCCCCGATGAAATAACGGGCATTATTAAGGAGAGAATCAAGAACTTTGATTCCAGAATAAAGCTCACTGATGTGGGAACGGTTGTAACTGTCGGCGATGGTATCGCGAAGATACACGGTTTGGACGACTGTATGTCCAACGAGCTTCTCGAATTTCCCGGCGGAGTGTACGGAATGGCACTTAACCTTGAATACGATTCCGTAGGTGCGGTTCTTTTAGGCTCCGATGCGGAGATAAGAGAGGGCGATACAGTCAAGAGAACAGGTTCTGTTGTTTCCGTCCCTGTAGGCGAGGAGCTTTTGGGAAGAGTTGTAAATGCCTTGGGTCAGCCCATTGACGGAAAGGGTGCTGTCCTTACAAGCGAAACCAGTCCAATAGAGCAGCCCGCATACGGAATTATAGCAAGACAGTCGGTTAATCGCCCGCTTCAGACAGGTATCAAGGCTATTGACTCCATGATACCGGTGGGAAGAGGTCAGAGAGAGCTTATTATCGGCGACCGTCAGACCGGTAAAACGGCTATTGCCCTCGATACCATTATCAATCAAAAGGATAAGGGTGTGCTGTGTATATATGTGGCAATCGGTCAGAAAAGATCTACCGTTGCCAACGTAGTTGAAACACTGGAAAAGAACGGTGCAATGGATTATACCATTATAGTTTCCGCAACCGCATCGGAGCTTGCACCCCTGCAGTATATTGCGCCCTATACAGGCGTTGCAATGGCTGAATACTTTTTGCGTGAGGGAAAGGACGTGCTTTGCGTATATGACGATTTGTCGAAGCACGCTGTGGCTTACAGAACGCTTTCTCTGCTGCTTAAAAGACCGCCCGGACGTGAGGCTTATCCCGGAGATGTTTTCTATCTCCACTCAAGGCTTTTGGAGCGTGCCTGCTGTCTGAGCGAGGAGTACGGCGGCGGTTCGATTACCGCGCTGCCTATAATTGAAACCCAGGCGGGAGATGTGTCCGCATATATCCCCACAAACGTTATATCCATTACGGACGGTCAGATTTTCCTTGAAACAGACCTGTTCAACAGCGGCGTTCGTCCCGCTGTAAACCCCGGTGTATCCGTTTCCCGTGTGGGCGGTGATGCGCAGATCAAGGCGATGAAGAAAGTTTCGGGCTCACTTAAGCTTACCTATTCCCAGTACAGAGAGCTGCAGTCATTCTCCCAGTTCGGTTCGGATCTGGATAAGGATACCAAGGATCGTTTGACTCTCGGCGAAAGGGTTGTGGAGATCCTCAAGCAGGACAGAAATTCCCCTATACCCGTTGAGGATCAGGTTATTATAATATACGCCGTAACAAAGGGCTACCTTGAAAGGGTTGCGGTCGGGGATATAGCCGAATATGAAAAATCCCTTTTTGAGTTTGTAAACGAGCTGCACCCTGAAATCACAGGGGCAATCAAGGACAGCGGTCAGCTTTCCGCAGAAACGGAAACAGCCCTCAAAGAGGTGCTTACGGAATTTACCGATAAATTCGTCGCCGAAAAAGCGTAAAGGCGGAGGAGGATTCAAATGGCTGCAGGAAATATGAAGGATATAAAGCGCAGAATTAAGAGCGTTGAATCCACCATGCAGATAACCAAGGCTATGGAGCTTGTGGCATCCTCAAAGCTGAGAAAGGCTACGGAAAAGGCGGATAAGGTAAGGCCGTATTTTGACGCTTTATACGGCACTATGTGCGAAATCCAGGCGGAAAATCCCAAGTTTCTCTCCCCCTTTAAAAGCAAGGGCGAAAAGGGCAAGGCACTTCTCATCGTCATTGCGGGCGACAGAGGTCTTGCGGGAGGCTTTAATGCGGGAATTTTCAAGGCTGCCGCGGCGCGTATCGAGGAGCTTGGAGGTAAGGACAATGTTGAAATCCTTGCCATCGGCAAAAAATCCGTGGAATACTTCGAGAAGCGTGATTACACCATGCCGTGGGCTTATCCCGGAATTGCCGAGGGTATGAAAATCAGTAGGGCACAGCTTATTGCCGATGAAATAGTTACAGGCTACGAAAAGGGGAAGTTTTCCTCGGTGGATATTTTCTATACAAGGTATGTTTCCCCCATTACCCAAGAGCCTGTGCAAAAGGCGGTTCTCCCCGTGGAATTTGACGAAAGCATTAAGGTGCCAAAGGCAATTCCCATTTACGAGCCCTCCGCAGGGGAGGTTTTCAACAGCATTGTACCCAAGTATGTTACGGGAATGCTGTTCGGCGCAGTGGTGGACAGCTTTGCCGCCGAGCAGGCAAGCCGCCGAAACGCTATGGAAAACGCCTCCGACAATGCCTCGGAGATGATAAATAACCTGTCATTGTCCTACAATAAGGCGCGGCAGGCGGCTATCACTCAAGAGCTTACGGAAATTGTAGGCGGCGCATCGGCAGGAGAATAGCGCTTTAAACTAAAGAGGGATATATTTCCCCATTCCCTCCAATATGGAAAATGAGGTGAATTTTTAATGCCGCAGAATAATGTGGGAAAGGTTGTCCAGATAATCGGAGCGGTTGTGGATATCCGCTTTGAAAAGGATAATCTTCCTAAGCTTAATAATGCGATAAATATTGAATTTAACGGCAAAACCTTGGTTTGCGAGGTAGCGCAGCATATCGGAAACGACATAGTGCGCTGTATTGCCATGTCCTCAACAGACGGACTTGTAAGAGGTATAGATGCCGTTGATACAGGATCGCCTATAACCGTTCCCGTGGGAAATGCCACACTGGGCAGAATATTCAATCTGCTGGGTGAACCGGTTGATAACGGCCCCGCCGTCGAAACGGAGGAAAGATGGGCGATACACAGGGAGGCACCCTCCTACGAGGAGCAGACAGCCTCCAGTGAGGTTCTTGAAACGGGAATTAAGGTTATCGACCTTATCTGCCCCTATCTGAAAGGCGGTAAAATCGGTCTTTTCGGAGGAGCGGGAGTAGGTAAAACCGTCCTTATCCAGGAGCTTATCAATAACGTTGCCAACCAGCACGGCGGTATTTCCGTATTTACCGGTGTTGGTGAGCGTACCCGTGAGGGCAACGACCTTTACCATGAAATGAAGCAATCGGGAGTTATCGACAAAACCGTTCTTGTATACGGTCAGATGAACGAGCCTCCCGGAGCGAGAATGAGAGTCGGTCTGTCGGGACTTACTATGGCGGAATATTTCCGTGATGTCCAGGGACAGGACGTACTTCTCTTTATTGACAATATATTCCGTTTTACCCAAGCAGGCTCCGAGGTGTCGGCGCTTCTCGGACGTATGCCCTCGGCGGTTGGCTATCAGCCCACACTTGCCACGGAAATGGGCGCTCTACAGGAGCGTATAACCTCCACGGGAAAAGGCTCTATCACCTCCGTTCAGGCGGTATATGTCCCTGCGGATGACCTTACCGACCCTGCCCCCGCAACGACCTTTGCGCATCTTGATGCTACAACGGTTCTTTCGAGAAGCATCTCTTCACTGGGCATATATCCCGCCGTTGACCCTCTTGACTCCACGTCCAGAATACTTTCTCCCGATGTGGTGGGGTATGAGCATTACGAAACAGCCCGTGCGGTTCAGAATATTCTCCAGAGATATACCGAGCTGCAGGATATTATCGCCATTATGGGTATGGATGAGCTTTCCGATGAGGACAGAATTACCGTTTCCAGGGCGAGAAAGGTACAGCGTTTCCTGTCCCAGCCTTTCCATGTAGCGGAGCAGTTTACAGGTATGAAGGGTAAATATGTACCTCTAAAGGAAACCATAAGAGGCTTTAAGGAAATAATCGAGGGACTTCATGACGATCTGCCCGAGTCGGCATTCCTGTTTGTGGGTACTATCGACGAGGCGGTTGAAAAGGCGAAGATGCCCGAAGAATAACCCCGAAAGGACGGTGTGAATATGCCGACAGCGTATCAGCTTACGGTGATAACCCCCGAAAAGACCTTTTTCGATGGCGAAACCACGCAGATAATCGTGCGTACCACCGAGGGCGATATTGGTATATTGGCAAACCATACAAGTCTTGTGGCAAGTCTGCCGTCTGGACCTATGAGGATAATGATGGAGGACGGCAGCTGGCGAGCGGCAGCCGTTTCCTCGGGACTTATCAAGGTAGGCTCAAATAAGGTGTCTGTGTTTGCGGATGCGGTTGAGTGGGCGGACGAGATTGATATTGAGTGGGCAAAGCGATCCCTTGAGGACGCAAAGCAGCGCCTTTCCGCCAAGAAGAGCGACAGAGATATGGATCTTGCCGAGATGAAGCTCCAACGTGCGCTGAACAGAATAAGCGTACACGACAGGGGCGCAAAATAAAATTATCCGGAGTATTTCCAAGGGCTATACTCCGGTTTTTGTTTACATAAGGGAAAGGATATCCTCATTGCTAAGGGATGGCTGTGCGGCTCTGTTGATGGCAAAGGCGAGAAGATGTGCCGTTCGGTCGATGAGCTTGTCAATATCCCTCGTTGTCACCATCATATTTGGCATATGCTTGTCGGGGGAATTTCCGGTGACATTGCGGATTATGCTGTGCATATCCACCACAGTGGGAACGCCTACGGCAATGACGGGTATTCCCGTAGCCGCCTTTGAAAGCTCCTTGCGGCGGTTCTGCACTCCCGAACCGGGGGAAATTCCCGTGTCGGTAATCTGTATTGTTGTGCCAAGCCGTGAAATGTCGCTGCAGGCGAGGGCATCAACGGCAATTATGCAGTCGGGCTTTACGGTGTCGCAGAGGGACAGGATTATTTCCGAGCTTTCTATTCCCGTCTGCCCCATAACTCCCGCCGAAAGCACAGAAACGGATCTCAAGGACAATGAGCCTAACTCATTCCCCACATTTTCCTCGGAAAGATGCCGTGTGGCGATTATCCGCTTTGCGGTTTTCGGACCTAAAGCGTCGGGGGTAATGCTTTCGTTTCCAAGACCGCATACAAGAAGATTTTTCGGATTTCCCATCAGAGATGTTATTTCATTGGCAATATTCTGTGACTGCTCTCCGAAATCCTCGGGGTGTGCCGAAAGGCGATCCGTTTCCACGGTGACATACCGCCCCTTTGCCTTTCCCAGCCGCAGTCCCGCCATATGATCCTTTATGATAATCTCCGTAATGCTGCAAACGCTGCTGCGGCGCATTTTTCTTTCCACACCCTTTGGCAGCCTGCGAGCGTTTTCGTCCAGTATTTCCACCGCAAGATCCGTTCTGTTTGACATTTTATTGACCTCCTGTATAGACGGCAGCAAAGCCATTTTATGTAGCTTATGTCAAATTAAACAAAAACAGGCGAAAAATTTCTTCACATTTTCCCGAATTTTCTATTGAAAACAGTTTTGATAAGTGGTATAATATCTTTATGTGAGTGTGACCTCAGGACGACGAGCAGGTCATGCAAATAGGAGAGATAGCTTGACGCAGAATGATTTACAGCATTTTGCCGGTTCATTACCGTGTCATTTGAACCACCATTGCTATTATATCCGACCTGTATATAATTATTATTTATTTTCGTGGAGGATAAGAATATGCCAAACATTAAATCTGCTAAGAAGAGAGTAAAGGTTATCAACAACAAGACCCTTAGAAACAAGATGATTAAGTCCAACCTTAAGACCACACTTAAGAAGGCTGATACAGATACCACCGAGGAGTCCGTAAAGCTCGCTATAAAGAGAGTTGACCAGGCTTGCGCAAAGGGTGTTATGCACAAGAACAAGGCAGCAAGAAAGAAGAGCCAGCTTCAAAAGAAGCTTAATGCTGCTAAGTCTGCCGAGTAAGATTTTTTCGACCGCCGTAACGGGAAGCGTTATGGCGGTTTTTTTATTTTACTTTGTTTAAACAATTTATACAAATTGCTTGACTAAATCCGAAAAATATGTTATCATTATGACAGCGTTATGCTGATATTGTACCGAAATATTTTTTATAGATGGAGGTTTTACCATGGAAAGCAGAGTTCAGACTATAGAATCGCGAAAGAACAAAAGGGTAAAAATAGACATTATCCCCGGCCATTTTGCCACAAACCACTCCCATATAAATTATTATGTGGATCTCACAGGCATTAAGACAAGCCACAAAATGGCAAAGGCTGCGGCAGATCAGCTGGCAGGCTCCTATGTGGGAACGTATATTGATACCATTATTTGCCTTGAGGGTACGGAGATTTTGGGAGCATTTTTGGCGGAGTGCCTTTCAAGCGGTGGTATCAACGTAAATTCCGATATTTCCGTTATCACCCCGGAGCTTAACTCCAATAATCAGATGATTTTCAGGGATAATATACAGAAGAACATCTGGGGTAAGCGTGTTTTGCTGCTTATTTCCTCTGCATCCACAGGTAAATCCATTAACAGGGCAATAGAGTGCCTGCGCTATTATAACGGTCAGCTTGTGGCTATCAGCGCAATATTCTCCGCTATAGACAGCGCCAACGGAATTGACGTTCATGCCGTATTTACAAGGGACGATATTCCCGGATATGATACCTATAAATCCGTTGATTGTCCTATGTGCAAGGGCGGTCAAAAGGTAGATGCGCTTGTAAACAGCTTTGGCTATTCAAAGATTTGATTGAGAAGAGGTAATTTGACATGAATAAGAAAATAACAGTCGCAGTCATGGCGGCTTTGATGTGCGTTTCCCTTTGCACCGCTTGCGGCGACAGCGCATCCTCCGATGATACGCAAAGTGAAACCGCAGCTGTGGAGGAAACCACCGCGCCCGCAGCGGAAACTAAGGTTTCCATTACCACACAGGCAGTTCCCACAGAGCCTGTTGACCTGGAGGCAGGAGTTACCGATACCATGTACGAAAGGGCTATACTTAACGAGGGAAACAAGTCAAGGCTTGCGGCGGCAATGGAAAAGGCTGAAAACGGCGAAAGCATTACAGTAGGCGTTATCGGCGGCTCTATTACCCAAGGAAGTCTTGCTTCCTCCTCCGAGCTTTCTTATGCGGGACTTTTCAATCAATATTGGTGCGAAAAGTTCCCGAATGCGGAGATTAACTATGTAAATGCGGGTATAGGCGGCACAACCTCCTATCTTGGCGTTCACAGAGTTGATGAGCAGCTTCTTGCCTATGAGCCTGATGTGGTTATAGTGGAATTTTCCGTAAATGACGGCGATAAGGTTATGAACAAATACTCCTACGACAGCCTTGTAAGGAAGATACTCAACTGTGATTCACAGCCTGCCGTTATATTGCTCTTTACCACTATGGAGGACGGCACAAGTCTTCAGGATACCCACAAGGAAATAGGCTTTGCATATGATCTCCCCATGATTTCCTATCACGATGTGGTATATCCCGAGGTTGCTGCGGGTACTCTTGCATGGACGGATATTTCCCCTGACAATATTCACCCCAACGATGCGGGTCACGATATTATAGGTCAGCTTATTTCCCGCTACCTTGACAGCGTTTACGATGAGCTGGACAGCATAGATACCTCCGATCTTTCTTTTGATACGGCGGCATATACGGCGGATTATTACGCTGACGCAAAGCTTTATAACGCCACCGAAATAGAGGCAACGGAAATGAACGGCTTTGAGGTGGGTTCAAATACCGTTTACCCCACAATGTTCACCGATAACTGGGTAACAACAAGCGGCGGTTCTATTACCTTTGATGTGGAATGTAAGTGCTTCGGTCTGTTCTATGTTATGCAGACCAACGGAAAGGGCGGCACATTCGAGGTCTATGTGGACGGTCAGAGAAAAGCCGTAATTGACAGTGATTTCAGCGGCGGCTGGGGAACATACGGCGAAACCACACAGGCGCTTCTTTCCAAGGACACCGAGGCCCATACCATCGAGATTAAGCCTGCGGAAGGCTCAGAGGACGCAGAGCTTACAATCCTTGCCCTTATAATGTCATAATCCCATATGAATACAGAGCTTAAATATGTTGACGTTCATTCTCCCGACTTCGGGAGAATGAAACGTCTTTACAAGACCGCATTTCCCGCCGATGAACGCGCGCCCTTTTTCCTTTTGTCGCAGATGGCGAAAAAGGAGGACGTGGATTTTTGGGGGATATATAACGACCAAAAATGGGTAGGACTGATGTATGTGGTCAGTGAGGGCGATTTATCCTATCTTTTCTATTTTGCCATAGACGAAAGCGAGCGGGGAAAGGGCTGCGGCAGCGGCGCATTGAAAGCCTTGCGGAAAAAGTACCGCGGCAGACGGATTTTCCTTGCAATAGAGCAGCTTGATAAGTCCGCGCCCAACTATGATGAACGTGTAAAGCGCAAGAGCTTCTATGAAAGAAGCGGCTTTACGGCACTTAACCAAAGGCTGCGGGAGGGGTCTGTCGTATACGAGCTTTTGGGGATAGGCGGCAGAGTAGAGCCTGAGGAATACAGGCGGCTTATGGAGAAAAGCGTGGGCAGGATTATGCTTAGGCTTGTGCCTATGAGGATAGAGGAATAAAAGCAAATAAACGTAAATCGGACTTTCGTTCGGTTTACGCTTTTTCTTTACTACTTACGACTGCCCCCTAAGCGGCATTCAGTTCCATTTTGAAAATCAATCTTCCTCTTTTACCATGTCACTGATAATCATAACAATTGCCGCAATATCAAGTATTATAAACAATACATTCAGGATAATTTTAAGCTTTTTCATATCGCTTCATCTCCGTCAGCCTATTCTTCAAGCGGTGTTACATAAACCGTTCTGTTGTTTGTGAAGATAACCATTCCGGGCTTTGCACCGGAGGGTTTTTTTACGTATTTCACGGGAACATAGTCCACAGGAATCTGTGAGGAGCTTGCCGCGCTGCTGTACTTAGCCGCCGCCCTTGCGGCATACATGACGGTTGAATCGGGTACATCACCGCCCTGCGCCTTGATTATAACGTGTGAGCCGGTAATGTTCTTTACATGAAGCCAAATATCGGTTTTTTCCGACAGCTTAAAGGTAAGCTGATCGTTCTGAACATTGTTTCGCCCCACAAGCACGGTAAAACCGTCGGGGGAGGTAAGCTGTATGGGCGGGGCAGGTTTCGGCGGCTTTGCCTTTCCCTTTTGCGCGCGAATATATCCCTGTTCGGACAGCTCCAGCCGCAGCTGCGCAATATCGCTCTCCGTCTGTACCCGTGAAAGAGCGTCGGAAACGCTTTCAATGTACCTCAGTTCATCTTCTCCCGCAGAAATTTGTTTCATAAGCTGCTTCTCGGCAGTGCTTGCCTTTCGGTATGCGGAATAATACCTCTGCATATTCTGTGAGGGTGTAAGCCTTTGATCAAGCTTAATCCGCACAGTGGGACAGCCCTCATCGAATATATTTTCACATTCAAAGCTGCCCATACCCTTTTCAAGGCGGTATATATTTGCGGAGATAAGATCGCCTTTCAGTTTAAGCTGCTCCCGCTTTTCGGAGTTTGCAAGCTCCAGCTGCTGATTGGCTATACGTCCCCTGATACGCTTTTCGGTGTTGGTGAGAAGCTTATGGAGATCTTGGGAGCGCTGCTTCATTCTGCCGCTTCTGTCCCGTTCGCCGTAGAAGCGGTCAAGGAGAGAGCAGGCACTGTCACAGTATATATTCTCCATAAAGCTGCCGTACTGGGTTATATCCGTAAAGCAAAAGTCCTTTAGCCTTTCGCCGTTTTCCTTTAAAATAGTATATTTTCTGCTGCCCGAAAGAAAATCATTTCGGGTCTTTTTTATTTGGGCAGTGATTTTTCCGCAGATATCCTCGTTCATTTCGGCGTTTTCATTATCTCCCAGTGCAAGATAAACCCATTCCCTTGCAAGCACGGGAGAAATGCCCTCAAATACGGCGACAAGGTGCTTTGACAGCGATGTGCCGCTTACCGTTGAAATTCGCGCGGTCATATCCTCGTCGGAAGCGATAAGGAAATTAAGGCGATCCTGCTTTTCAGGGAGAGTGTAGGTCATTCCGGGAAGAAGGGGACGCTGTGAGGTAACAGCATCCTCTGAACGGCGCAGGCAGTCTATTATCCTGCCGTTATCCCCGATAACAATTAGGTTGGAGTATTTTCCCATAAGCTCCGCGGCAAGGGTAATCGTCACCGTGTCCCCCAACTCGTTTATGGTTTCAAAGTCAAAAAACAGTATTCTTTCAAGCCCGTTTTGCCTTACGGCAATAAGCCGCCCCGCGCCGAGCCGCTTTCTCAGCAGCATACAGAACATAGGGGGAGTTTGGGGATTTTCTATGCTTTGTGCGGTAAGATGAACCCGCGATGCTCCCGAAACAAGGGAGAAAAGCAGCTTATTGCTGCCCGAATGGGTGCGTATAGAGATTAGTATTTCGTCACGGGAGGGCTGATGAATTTTTTCTATTCTGCCTCCCACAAGAGGTTCCAGCTCCTGCTTAACCGCAAGGAGAAATGTACCGTCAAGAGCCATTGCTATCACCTGATTTCCTGTATATCAAAACCGTGAAATCCGCCTCGGTTTCAAGGCTTTCAAGGGAATTTACACGTTTGTGACCCTCCTCACTTGTTTTGTAGTAGTAGGGGGTCATAGTGAATAGATTTTGTATATCGGTGGGGTTGTCAAGGAGGATATTCTTTGAACATTCCACAGCCTCAATAAGGCTGAAGCCCTCAATATCAAAGCCCTTGACCGTATTTTCGTAGGGAGTGTCGTATATAGCCGCTTTCAAGGAAAATAAATGCATTTTCGAGGGAATAGCCATAATCATAATGCCGTCTTTTCCCAGCACCCTGCGGTATTCATTCCCGCAAAAGGGTGAGAACATGGTTATGAGCAGGAAAATGCCATTGTCCGAGATAGGCAGTCGGAATACGCTTGCCGCCGCCGTTTCCACACGGCTGTTACCCTTAAAGGAGGAGGCGGTGCAGGCACAGGCGGCTTTGGAAATATCCACAGCAAGAAGTGAAAAATCCTTTTCCGCATTTTCAAGTGCTTTAACTACCTGTTTGGTGTAATATCCCTCTCCGCAGCCTGCATCAAGTATACGTCCGCCGCAGAAATACTTCACTGCCGTGTGGGAAACTGTTTCAGCAAGGTGAGAATAATATCCCTTTTCGAGAAATGACCGCCTTGCATTTACCATAAGCTTATTATCTCCCGGTAGCTTGGCATTCATTTGGCTTGACAGAAGAAGATTGACATATCCCTTGGAGGAGATGTCAAAGCTGTGACGATTGGGGCAAAGATAGCTGTGCCCGTCCCTCTCAAGGGGCAATCCGCATACGGGACAGATAAAACCGCTTTTCATATCAGTCCTCACTCCCCACAGGGTAATAGCTTACGGGGTCGTCGCCCTTTGATGTTTCGGTAATATTCACATCGGGGAACAGGGGAGAAAGCAGCCCTTTCATCATTCCGCTGAAAATCCTTTCCGTGTGGTAGTGACCGCAGTCAATTACCGTAAATCCGCTGTTCAGTGAGTCAACAAAATCACTGTGCTTGAAATCTCCCGCAGCTAATGCGTCCGCACCCTTTTGAGCCGCAAGAGCGCAAAGACTTCCCCCTGCGCCGGAGCTTACGGCAAGACGGCGAATTACCCTGCCGCCTCTGTTAAAGCGGACAACAGTGCAGCCCAATGCATTGCCTATTATTTCCGCAGCCATTTCGGGTTCGATAGGGCTTGCAAGGGTGTATATCATTCCTATGGAAAGTCCGTCGCCCGTCACTTCAAGAGGTTCGGCATCGCAAAAGCCCAGCTTGTCCCACAGAATGTCCCTTAGTCCCTTGTTCATTCCGCAGGGCGCCATGTCGAATGGAGTATGGACGCAGATTGCGGCGATACCGTATCTTATGAGCATTGCGGGGACGGAGTCGGGGGAAAGGCTTTTTAGGGGATGAAATATTACGGGATGATGACTTATGATAAGCTGTACTCCCTTTTCGTGCGCTTCCCTCACGGTTTCTGTGGTTATATCGAGAGCGGTTATGACGGAGGAAACCTCCTCATCGGGGTCGCCCACAATAATCCCGCTGTTATCCCAAGACATCGCTGTGGAAAAAGGTGCAAATTCATTTATGGCATTGTAGAAATCCTTTACGGTAGACATTTTATATATTCCCCTCGATTTTTTCTGTAATAAGGTTAATGATTTTAGTAAGCTCCTCGCTTTTTTCGGGATTGGAGGAGGAAAGTCCCACAGCCGCCTTTTTCAGACGCTGAGCCTGAAAACGTGCATATTCAGCCGACAGGGGGAGTGATAAATCTATTTTCCCAAGGTATTCATCGGTTGGCTGAAGTACAGACGGTTTTCCTGTGTAACGGCATCGAATAACCGTGTACAGGAATTTTCCTTGGCGGCATATAACCTCGCTGTCCGTTTCAAATCCGCCCTCGGCAAGCGCCCGCCGCAGATATTCCGCCCGTGTCATAGGCTGGAGAATGAGATTTATATTATTTTCCCTAAGACGGTTGTCCTCGGATATTATTCTGTATATAAGCTCGCCGCCCATACCTGCAATGACAATATCGGTGACATTCTCCGTGGGAACGGATTTCAGCCCGTCCGAAAGAATAAGGCTTACCTTGTGGTAAATCCCCTCCCTCTCCGCTGTAGCTTTGGCGGCGGAAAGGGGCAAGGGGTTTATATCGCAGGCTATGGCGCGGCTGCATTTTCCGCTTGTAATAAGATATGCGGGGAGATAGCCGTGATCCGTCCCCACATCGCAAACGAAATTACCCTTAACAAGAGCCGCGCAGGTGAGTAATCTTTGATCCTTTAATATCATACACTTTACCTAAGAAATACCGCACAAGCTGCCTTGTGCGGTATCAGCGGAAGTTTTATTTTTCCTCAAAGTGCTTGTTAAGCTGCTCAACAAGCGCATCAACGTCAGTGCCATGTACCGCACAGGCATCTGCAATGGATTCCCCTCTTGAGGCGGGGCAGCCCAGACAGTGCATACCTATCTCCAGAAAGTAGGGAGCAGTATCCATATCCGCATCGAGAATATCTCCGATAACGGTATCGGGTGTTACCTTAAAACTCATTGTGATTACTCCTTTGCATTGAACTTCTGCGGCAGAGCAAGCCGCAAATACATTATATCCTATTTTCGTGTATTTTGCAATAGCTTTGGCGAAAATAATCGAATATACCCATAATTTCAGACTTAAGCCAGAGCGGCCCTTATTTTCAGGCAAAGCTCCGCCATGTAATCCTCGCTTTCCTTCATACCATGGTTGAACCACTCGGTCAGCAGGGAAATCTGTGCGTCGGCAGACGCCTCCAGCATATACATATACCCCACATCGCTTGCAGCTTCACCCTTGATTATATCTTTAAGCCGCTCGACAATGGTATCAAACATACTTGTTTTAAGGAGCATACCCATAAGTCTGCTTTCCTTTCTCACCTCGGAGAAAATCGCTGCATACCAGCTTTTGGGGTTTTCCTCATATTCCTTACTGTCCATAGATTTAGTGATAGCATCGGATATTTCCTCGCTCATTTCCAAAAGAATATCCTCCTTGGTGTTGTAATTTCTGTAAAAAGCGGTTCGTGAAACTCCCGAACGCTGAACAAGCTCGGTGATAGTGATTTTCTCCAAGGGCTTTTCCGCCATAAGATAGATAAGGGCGACTTGCAGGCACTCCTTGGTAATACGCTTTGATTCGCTGTTTGACATACGGGATATTTCCCTTTTTTCCATTTCGGTTTTGATAACTGACATTACAAAAAGCCACCTTTCTGTAACGGCATAACTGCCGCAGGGGGATAATGTTGCTTTTTTATGCAGGGGACTTGACAACCCCTGCAATAGGTGTTACAATTGTAACTGTGGAACTGATGTAATTATAACACATTTGTAGCGTGTTGTCAATAGTTTTTAAGGAAAAGGAGAGGGATTTTTATGTTACGGGAACAGGGCTTAAAGGATATAGATTTCAGCAGCGTCCTTGACGGATATACATTGGCGCAGCTGGCACTGATGACAGCGGTAATTTCCTTTCTGGGATTTTTGCTTGAAAATGCATGGCTGCTGATAACCAAGGGTTATGTGGATAACAGGAATATGACATTCCCGTTTTTGCTGGGCTACGGACTTTTTGTGGTGGCTATGGAGCTTTTGGCAGGCAGACCGCAGACGATAGCCGTAAACGGTCAGGTGCTTTATAATCAGTCGCATTTTATGGGATATCTTGCATATTTCACAATGGCGTTCTTTGCGGTCAGCATCGGCGAAATACTGCTGGGAACCTTTGTGGAAAAGGTGTTCGGCTTTGAATACTGGAATTACACAAGGCTTCCCTCACATATCACAAAATACACTTCAATCCCCACAAGCATAGGCTTTGCGCTTATTATAACCCTTTTCATGGGATATTGCTTTGTACCGATTATGAACATTATATCGCAAATTCCCGACAGCACGGCGGAAAAGGTGGGCTTTACACTTATGACGCTTATGACAGCGGATTTCATAATAAGCTTCGGGAGAATGTACAGACTGCGTACATTCAATATCCGCTGGAAAAGCAGATAAGGACAACGGAATCTGCGGATTGACTGAACGGAGATAATATAACTCGGCAGAAGCTGAAAAATGCTCCCGAAAGGCTATAGTCTTTCGGGAGCATAAAATTATTAAGTTGCTGTACAATAAACACCATCGGTAAAATCCGCAGTCAGCTTTTCATTGGCAGGATAGGGAGCTATTTTAAATACACCGTCCTCAATTTTTAAATTTGAATAATAGCCGGATATAATGTATTTTCCGCTGAAGTTAGGGAACTCCTCCTGTATGGCAGCTATTTCCTCATCGGTATATTCGTCCCAAACATAGGAAAGCACCAGACTGTCATCTGCATAGTGCTGCGTTATAACCTTAAACTCCTGACTGTTCCAGACAAAATCCTCAATGCAGCTCCCGTCGGAATTTCTGTACGACACCGTATTGCCCGCTATTTCAATGTAGTAGTCGGCGTTTATATCCCCGTTTGGATAATACTTTCCGTCGGGTACGACAGGCTCTGTGTAGCTGTCGTCATGGTCACAGGTTTGACCGATGTAATACACACCTGTGTCAACCGTTATTTCCTCCTCGGTATCGGTGCTAGCGGTATCACAAGCCACACACAGTACGGCGGCTATGCCAAATGCGGCAAGAAATGCCAAATCTGAACGCTTAGCTTTTATCATAAGATACCCCCAATCTAAAATTGCATATCAATGTCCAAGGCAAGTCAAATAACTCTCAATCTGCACCAATTCTTGAACCTGATAAACAATTAATATTGGCAAAAATGTCTTGCGAATGATGGCTGAAATTAAGCGTTATCTACCTTGTGCATAAATCATAACATATATGTCAAAATAAAGCAATAGAAATTTATAACAAGGATTTTGATTATCCATTGTATACATTGCTTTCAGCGGTTTCTGCGGTTTCCGCAATGGCCTGATTGGTGTGAAGCGTAGCGGCGGCGCGTTCCGAATCCGCCTTATCTATTCCTCTTATAGCAAGGATACACCCGCCGGCGGCAAGGAAAAGAACAATCAAAAGTATAATTACGGGTAAATCCTTTTTCACTGCTTTCTAACCTCTTACTTAACCTTAACAAATTTTTCTCTCTGAGCCACTGCCAATTGGTCGCAGCGTTCATTTTCGGGGTGTCCGTTATGTCCCTTGACCCATCTGAACTCGACCTCGTGAATATCCAGCAGCCGCAACAGCTCCTCCCACAAATCCTTGTTGAGAGCGGGCTTTTTATCGGATTTAATCCAGTTGTTTTTCTGCCACGACCTCGCCCAGCCCTTTGTAACGCTGTCGTAGACGTATTTGCTGTCTGTGGTCAGGATAACGTGACAGGGGTGCTTCAGTGCAGAAAGTGCGGATATTACCCCCATAAGCTCCATGCGGTTATTGGTGGTGTTTTTCTCCCCGCCGGAAAGCTCCTTGTAATGCTCCCCTATACGCAGGATAGCCCCCCAGCCGCCGGGACCGGGATTTCCCGAACAAGCGCCGTCTGTGAATATTTCAACAGTCTGCATTACTTTACCTCCGATGAGCTGTTACTGATAGTCACAAAAGCATCGTATATTTCAGGGTGGCTTTTCTTTACCCTTATGGGGCGCATGGATTTGTCCGTGAAGCAGTGAGATGATGTTCCCGTGCCGTGAATAAGACCGTCCTCGCCCTTAACCACATAGTTTACGCTGAAACGGGAGCCGTGAAATTCAGGGATTTCACAGGCGATAAAGAAGCGGTCGTTGAATGTAAAGGGCAGCTTGTATTCAAAGGAGGTGGACAGCACAGGCATCATAACTCCCTTTGATTCGATAACGTCAAAGGGCATACCTGCCTGCTCCAGCCAATAGATTCGTGTTTCCTCCATCCAACGAATGTAGTTGGAGTGATGAACTATACCCATTCTGTCTGTTTCGTAATAAAACACTTTCCTTGAAAAGGGCTGAATATCCATATACCTACCTCCTAAAAAAACAGGCTCTGCACACCGTTGGTGCAGAGTCTGATACAGTGCTCTCATGCGGATTCGAACCGCAGGCCTTCCCCTTAGGAGGGGGACGCTCTATCCGGCTGAGCTATGAAAGCATAAATTCCACAACCGCAAATGTGGGTAAAAATCGCCAAGAAAAACCCTATCGCCATTCCGACAGGCGGCTAAACAGAACCTTATCCCAAACGACTTGTTAATTATACCACATAACTTCATAAAATGCAATAGGATTTTATATAACTTTTTCTTGAATTTTTTCAGATTATCTGTTATAATGTATGTGTGTTGAAAGAACAAGGGCAATTTCCTGCAATTTTACGGGAAAAAGTTCCTGTTATGAATGAAATTCAAAAAAAGGAGTTTGTGCTAAAATGGAAATCAAAATTACCAGAACAACTTCACCAAAGGAAAAACCCGCTGATGAAACAAAGCTTAGCTTCGGCAAAATCTTCACCGACCATATGTTCCTGATGAATTACGATGAGGGCGAGGGTTGGCATGATCCGAGAATAGTTCCCTACGGATCTCTGCCTATGGATCCCGCTTCCATGTGCCTCCATTACGGTCAAGCTGTTTTTGAGGGACTGAAAGCATATCTTACCGCTGACGGCCATGTTCAGCTTTTCCGTCCGGATCAGAATATGGCAAGACTTAATGTGTCCAACGACCGTCTTTGCATACCCAAGATTGATGAAAAATTCGGCGTAAAGGCTATTGAAACTCTTGTAGAGGTTGACAAGGAATGGATACCCAAGAGCTACGGTACATCGCTTTATATAAGACCCTTTATATTTGCCGCAGATCCCATGCTCGGCGTTCACCCCGCAAAGCACCTGATTTTCGCTATAATCTGTTCTCCCGTAGGCGCATATTATGCGGCAGGACTTGCTCCCGTAAAGATCTACGTTGAGCAGAACTATGTAAGAGCCGTTACAGGCGGTACGGGCTTTACCAAGGCGGCTGCCAACTATGCTATTTCCCTGAAAGCGCAGGAGGTTTCCGAAAAGCAGGGATATGAGCAGGTTCTTTGGCTTGACGGTATACACAGAAAGTATATCGAAGAGGTCGGCTCAATGAACGTATTTTTCGTTATTGACGGCGAGGTTGTAACTCCCTCACTGGAGAGAAGGTCTATCCTTAGCGGTATCACGAGAAAGTCCTGTTTGGAGGTTCTCAAGGCAAAGGGCTACAAGACCTCCGAGAGAGATATAAAGATTGATGAGCTTGTAAAGGCTTACGACAAGGGCAAGCTTAACGAGGCGTTCGGCACAGGTACAGCTGCGGTTATTTCACCTATCGGCGAGCTGAAGTACGGCGACAAGGTTATGACTATCAACAACGGAGAGATAGGCCCTGTTTCCCGTATGCTTTACGATACCATTACCGGTATCCAGTGGGGCGTTATCAAGGACGATTTCGGCTGGACTGTCCGTATAGACTAAAAGCCAAGGCTATAAATAATATCGCTTAAAATTACCGTGTTCGTACTTCGGGCACGGTAATGATATTTCATAGGGGTTTATGATTATGGAATTTTTGCTTATGCTGCTGGTTGTGGCGCTTTATACTGTATGCTCCCTTAACGACAAATATGCCGTAAGCCGCTGTAAAATGTCGGGAAGTCGGCTTACCTTTCTTATGGCGGCGGGGACAGCCTTTTTCATGGCGTTTACCCTGCCCTTTACCGATACATATATTACCCTGTCATGGCAGTCGGCACTGGCTATTCTGCTGATAGTGCTGTCCAAAATGCTTGAATTTCAGATGGCAGGGAAAATTCTTATTACCATGTCAGCCTTTGAGCTAAAGGCATGGAACGGAGTTGTGCTTTTTCTGTCCTACCTGTCGGACGTTCTTCTGGGGAAGAGGTAAAGCTGCTGCGTATACTCTGTATCGCCCTTACCGCACCGGGGCTTGTTTTGATAGCCACAGTGGGGAAGAGAAAGGTTAATTACCGTGAGATAGCACTTTGGCTGATTTTGTATATTTTGGGGAAATTCCTGTACGGGGTGGTAATGCAGCAATGCACGCCCTATATTTCCTCGCAAATGACCCTGTTCATAGCCCTCGTACTCCTTGCGGTAATATTGATACCCGCCGCAAAGCCGATGAAAATAGTGGGGGGACTGTGCCGAGGGCAGAAAGGGGATAATTATAATCCTCCTTTGCAAGCTTCCCAATGTATTCGGTCTTTACGGTGAAAATAAGCTTTGTGAAACAAGCCTTGCCAACTGGGCGTTTATTACACCGATGATACTTGTGGTGATGTTTATAGCGGAGCTTATAAAACCGGAGGAGGGGGAAAGACCGGGAAAGCTCAGCCTTTTAGGCAGCGTCATCTGTATTCTGGGTGTAATAGGCTTTCAGTGGGCAGCCGCGGTATAGCGTTCCCCAAAAAAACAGACAATACCGTGATTATGCGGTATTGCCTTAAATGATTTCATCAAATATTCAAAAATTTCATGCTTTAGTTATTGTAAAAAATACGCAGTTGTGTTATACTGATTATGGGTATATATTTTTGAAATGTTAAGGGGCGATATTAGCTATGAAGCCGGTTTTGACAATAGATAAGCTGATTGAAGAGGCAGGACGCTTTTGTGAAGCTGAAAGCAGAGAAAACCATGTTGACCTTATAGGTGTTACTGATGGAAAAGCTGTTGGAACTTATGTGGAGCATAGATTTCAGCATTTTCTGCAATCACAATATGAGGTTGATATTGGCAGCAGTGCGAAAGGAATTGACCTGCCGGGTGATGATATTCAAACGGATATTAAGGTTACGTCTGTTATGCAGCCTCAGTCAAGCTGCCCTTTCGAGAACGCCCGACAAAAGATTTTTGGATTGGGCTACAATCTTTTAGTTTTTGTCTATGAGAAACGGGACACAAGTAATTCATGCACCTTACATTTTACGCATTGTGCTTTTATCAGAAAGGAAAGGACGGCTGATTTTACCATTACAAGGCGTTTGCATGAAATGGTAAATGACGGTGCAAATAAAGAAGATATTATCGGATTTTTACAGGATAAAAATGTACCCGGCGATGAAATAATTTATCATGATCTTGCTTGCGAAATTCTTGATCACCCTCCGGTGCAGGGATATTTGACAATAAGCAATGCACTGCAGTGGCGACTGCAGTATGCCAGAGTTATCACATTGGATAATGGCGTTGATGGAGTTGTAAATTATGAGTGGAAAGCGTGAATTTGGCGATTATCAAACACCGGTTGATTTTGCTGAAAGTGTATGTATTTACCTTAAGGATCACTGTAACATTAAACCATCTGCAGTCATTGATCCAACCTGTGGCGTTGGTAATTTTATTCAAACCGCTTTGATATTTGATGCAAAGGAATACTTTGGTATTGAGATAAATCCCGAATATTGCGATACCTGTGAAAGAAATATAAATGACAGCAGAGTACGGATTATCAATTCCGATTTCTTTGCTTTTCCTACAAATACTTTAATACATGACAAAAGACAGATTCTTGTCATTGGCAATCCCCCATGGGTGACAAACAGTACGCTGTCAGTTCTTGGCTCAAATAATCTGCCGATAAAGACGAATTTTAAAGGGATGAAGGGTATTGATGCAATAACGGGTGCAGGTAATTTTGATATTTGCGAATATATCATTTTGCAGCTGATAAACGAATATAGAGATACTAATACCGTTATAGCTATGCTTTGTAAGACATCTGTTGCAAGAAATGTATTTAAGGAATTAAAGAGAAATTGTATAAATTTCTCATCGTGTGATATTTTAGAGTTTGATTCTGCAAAGGTCTTCGGAATTAGTGCAAGTGCGTGCGTGCTGTTAATTCGACTATCAGAAAAAAATGTGTCGCCGGATTTCTGCAATGTCTATGATTTTGAAAATCCCAAAGAGGTAAAGACAAAATTGGGATATTCCGAAGGGCGGCTGTATAGTAATTCCAATGGTGAAACAGGGTGCTTTGACGGACATTGCTGCTTTGAATGGCGGCAGGGTGTAAAGCATGATTGCTCTGAAATTATGGAATTAACCATGAAAGACGGAGTGCTTCTGAATGGTCGGGAGGAGACTGTCAGCATTGAAGATAATATGGTTTTCCCTTTGGTAAAAAGCAGTATGTTTAAAGCTCCCGTTATTCACGCTTTTTCAAAGTATGTTATTGTGACACAAAGGAAGGTGCGTGAGGATACAGGGCATATTCAATGGGAATTACCTGAAACATGGAAATATTTAAATGATAACATTGATGTGTTTCAAGGC
>MSHL01000039.1 GCA_001941135.1 Ruminococcus sp. Zagget11 | reverse complement strand
ATCGGAAGCACCGGTATTTTGAACGGCAGCTGGTGGCGGCTGGCGTGGATTCAGAGACGGCAAGTGCTGAAGCCTGCCGGTTGGAACACGCGATCAGTGACAATAGCTTTGAAAAATTGCTGCATTTTTACAGTCAATGGACAGCAGATGAAAGTCAGGTGATGGAGAGATGACGAAAACAATCGCAGAAATCGAAGGAATGTCCTGTGGAATGTGTGAAGCGCACATCAATGATGTGATCCGCCGCTCCTTTGACATCAAGAGCGTAAAGCCCTCACATAAGCAAAACAAAACGGAAATCATATCAGTGACTCCCGTTGATGAGGAGAAATTGCGGAAGGTGATTGCTGATATTGGCTATCAAGTGATTTCTGTTCAGAGCGAGGAATATATGAAAAAAGGATTATTTGGAAAGTAGCATAAACCTACGCAAAGCCCATCGGAGGAATTTCTGTTTCGCCGATGGGTATCTTTTTGCGCCGTAACAGATGCAATTTATATAAGGCTTTTCGGGAATATTATTGAGTATCGCCGAGAGAATACCATGAGGGAAAATGATTATCACTATCAAATTTAATAGTAACTAATAAATTTGATTATATCTTGAATTACACAAGCAATTTTATTATACTGAGTATAGTCTTAATACAAATCAAAATAAACAGGTGATTTGTAAAACGATTTAACTTGTATTTTGGGAGGTAATTCTTATGCTGAACGAAAAAGTAAAAAAGCTGTTGGATTCAAGTATGTGGGATTTGGCTACCTGCGCAGACGGTGAACCGAACGTTGTTCCCGTTGCCTTTAAAATGATAACGGAGGACGGCAGATTAGCGGTAGGTGACGTTTTCCTTGAAACCACGCTGAATAACCTGAATGCCAATGATGGAAAAATCGCCGTTTCCGTATATGATGCCAAGTCACTGGAGGGCTATCAGATTAAGGGTACTGCCGAATATCTTACCGAGGGCGATATTGTCGCTGCATTTAAGGCAATGGTGGAAAAGATGTTCAACGGAGCGGCTACCGCCAAGGGAGCGCTGCTGATTACTCCGGAAAAGGTCATAGTAACAACGCCCGGTGGAGAAAACAAAAAGGTTCTGTAAGATTTACAGAAAATTTTAAAAGCGAATGTGGTTTATTCCATCATTCGCTTTTCTTCAATAACGGAATTACAGCTGCTGCTTGAATTTTGGAAGCTGTTAATGTATAATAGGGTAAAGGAGGAAATTTACAATGTATCAGAAAAAGCTTGAAGAGGATATACGCTGTCCGTTGGAATATGGGCTGAACATATTCGGAGGGAAATGGAATTCGCGAATTATCTGCGTATTGGCGGGTTTGGGAACTCTGCGCTACAGCGAAATACATCATGAAATGGGCAATATCACAGATGCGGTTCTTGCCTCTGCGTTAAAAACGCTGATAGCCGACGGAATCGTTGTAAGAAAATCCTTTGACGAAATTCCGCCGAGAGTAGAATATTCGTTGAGTGAAAAAGGAAAAACCGTAGTCCCCATATTGCAAAATATCTGTAAATGGTCGGGGCGTTTTACAAGCAGGAAAATGGTGTTTCATTGAGATATTGCCAAAAATGTGACCATAAATGATTTGACTACAGCTCAAATATCATTCCCGTTGTCACTTTGTGTATCCGATTTCCCAGCCGTTTGTGCATCGCTTCAAAGGCGGGTATTCCCGTACAGTGACCCGTGTAAATCCGGCTGACATCTTCACGCACAAAAGCATTGCAAAGCGTATCAATTTGTTCATCCGAAAAAGTGCAGATTTCCTTGCCGTCCCTTTTCCATTTCATATGCAGACCTCCCACATATGCGTAAATATTTTTTTGACCGCAGGCGGCTCTTGCCCCTCGTAAAATATTTTCAGCACCCGCATGGGAGCAGCTGTTGAAAATCACAATGCCTTTTTCTGTTTCCAGTATAAGGCTCTGTTCATGGGCAAAATCATCGGGCACTGTGTGATTATCCCGCATTTTATACAGTCCGCTTCTTTCTCCGATTTTGTCAAGTCCATCGCTACTATGTGGCACAAGGAAAGCACCGGGAAGTATTTCTCTTATGCCGTCTGTCAGAATGAATCTATCACGCTGTGATGCTATCTCCCGCGGAACGCTGATTTCATGCATTCCGCCCCTTGCGGACAGATATACGCCCAGAGCTTCCTTTCGGGCATATACCTTTGCGTCCGAGTCAGCGGAAAAAACAATTCCAAGTCCCCCTGAGTGGTCATAGTGACCATGGGATAAAACATAGGCGTCAAGCCCTGTCAGCGGGATATTAAGTATATTTGCATTTTCTCCGAAAGCGCTGCTGCTGCCTGCATCCAGCATTATTTTCTTTCCGCGATATTCAATAAAAAGGCTAAGCCCATGCTCGCAGACAAGTGTGCTTTCGGTTGTGTTTTCGATAAGTACAGTTACCCGAATTTCTCGTCCCATATAAATCCCACTCCTTTTATTTTATATTAATAGCGGCAAATTTACACAGCGCCTGTTAAAGAAATGGCTTTAACAGGCGTTATATGCTGTATGGTATGTCATTTACCGCAATTGCCATGCTGACAGCTGTGTCCCTCGTGTCCGCCGCAGCTGCCGCCGTGATGCTCACCCTCGTGGTGATTGCATTGTACATCCGGATTAAAGGAAAGACTTCCGTTAAGAAGTGATTCCACCGCGGCATCGGCACTTCCCGTTACGCCACCGTATAGTTTGATCCCCGCAGCTGCAAGCATCATTTTTGCACCCGCGCCTATTCCGCCGCAAATTAGGGTGTCAGCCTGCAATGCATTCAGAACCTCGGCCAATGCGCCGTGTCCCTGACCGTTTGTGCCCACTACCTCGGAGGACAGGATTTTTCCGTCTTTCACATCGTAAAGCTTAAACTGCTCCGTGTGACCGAAGTGTTGGAACACCTGACCGTTTTCATAGGTAACTGCAATTCTCATAATATTATCTCCCTTCGATTTTTGAAAATCCCGATTGATTTCCAGCTTGTAGCATTCATCCATGCCGCAGAAGCTGTTGCCGCCGCTGCAAAGCCGATATTCACCGCCGTCAATTTTCAAGGGGCGGCCGTCAACCAGCACATCCGCCAGCTTTTTTCTGGCCGAGTCATAGATTTTCTGCGCCGTAGTCCGCGCAATCTGCATTCGCTTGCTGCATTGATCCTGGGACAGACCCTCTTTGTCAATCAGGCGAATGGTTTCATATTCGTCCACAGTGAGTATAATCGGCTCTTTTTCATCAGCCTCCTTTGACGGGGAAAACTCCAGAGTTTGAGGAAAACGGCAGATTAATCTGCATTTTGTCGGTCTTGGCACGTTATTCACCTTCCTTGAAAAAGCTTCGAGTGCCGACAGACATTGCTGCGGCTTATACAGTAATATTATAGCACGGTTTATGGCATATGTCAATAACTTTTTTTGGCATATGTCATAAATTTTTTGCGGGGGAGATTGGAAAAATGTTTTTACGTATTTCGGAGATATTACAGGCGGTGGTATTTGACGGATGTTCGGATTTTCAATTGACACCCATAGGATAATATGCTATACTGGTTGTAAAGGGCTGTCCTGCGGGTGCAGGTATATCCCGCACCCTATTGAATTGGCGAATATATGGATAAGAAACGGGATGATAATAAAATGAAATCGTTTGAAGAGCTGTGGTCTGATATTGAGTTAAATCAAGGTATTCCTCTGAAAACCGCCAAGGGATTGGAATTTACCTATACCGTCAAGGGCGGTGAAATAAAGGTGGACCGAAAAGAAAAAACTATAACCAAAAGCTCCGTGGAAATAGCCTATAAAAAAGCCTTGGAGGGAAATATAACCGGTCCCAAAAAGTTAGGGGTGTTTGGTGCCAGCTATCTTTTTCCTATATTTATAAAGCTGGGTATTATTGATGATAAATGCGGTACAGCTTCCTTGCTTTGATAATGACGGTAAATCGCAGATTTTTACGAGATTTGTAAAAAGGCAATACCACGTAGCTTTTGTGTGGTATTGCCTCATCTGTTTATTGGAATATTTATCAGGTTGCTTGCAATGAAAGCCACTCGTTTACTTGGGTTATGCTAACGGAAAGGACTGCGGCTATTTGCTCGACAGGCATATTTAATTTATGAAGATTTAAGGCTGCCTGTTTGGATTTGGCGATTTCACCCTGTGCAATGCCTTTAGCAAGACCTTTTTCAATGCCTTGTTTAATTCCTTTTTCGATGCCCTTTTCGATGCCCTTTTCGATGCCCTTTTCAATGCCTGCTTCAATGCCTTGTTTAATTCCTTTTTGGTAAATTTCTTCAGCTACATTACACATTTCTTCATAACCACCTTTCTCGCTTTTTAAAAACCTTACACGCTTTGACAAATCGCCTTGGCTCATGTCGTTAGGGTCGGCGCTTTTAAAGTATTGCATCATCTGTGCAACCGCACTCCCATCGTTTACGGATGCATTGACAAAAATGACGTGCCTTCCATCGTCATAGGGAATTTTAGACTGACCTATGGTTTTTTCAACCCGATATATCGTTTCGCCAATCTTCCACAAATCGGTCTCACTGATATAAATAATATACACATCGGGAAGATCCTCATGCTCAGCGCCTTTATCCAAAACACTTTTGTCTATCATTGAGCCGTAATATCTTGTTCGTCTTGCGTGATCTACGGTATCTCTGCGCTGGATTTCAATGTTTATCAGCTTGCCGGTGCTGTCCTCGGCAAGAGCATCTAAAATGGCATCCTTAGCCGTTAGATTTAAAAGGCGATATTGTCCTTTTACCTCGACAATATTTATGTCATCCGTTCCGAGAATTTTGCGGATTACATACTGACAAGCATCCTTATCCTCCAGTGCTACCGAGGCGAATGTATCACTCATTAGGTTAAGCCTGCGTATGTTTTCCGCACCCTCTCTGATTGCGTCCAAACGTTCCTGTTCCCAATTATTTTCAGATGCCATCTCATCACTTCCCCTATATAATATGCATATTTTCCCTCATTATTATAATATCACAAAATTTCAGACATATCAAGTGTTATTTTTAAGAAAATCGGGTGGTTGCTTTTTGCTTAGGTAAATTATTTCTCATATCCCAGAAATTTCATAGCTGCTTCGGTTATCTTTCTTAATGCATCGTCACCGAACGGCGTGTCAAGTCCTGCTGCCGCCACAAGTCCGTCAAAGGTTTCCGTACCGCCCAATGATACCAAATCCATGTAACGGCGAAAAGCCTCTTTGGGGTCGGTCTGCATAATTACCCAAAATTCAAGGGCAACCGTTTGCGCAAGGCAATAGTCGATATAATAGAAAGGTCGCTCATATATATGGGTTTGTCGCTGCCATGCACGTCCCTCGCCATAAAATGCACTCCCGTCCATATTTATCCAGGGCATATATATTCCCGTAAGACGTTTCCATTCATCTATTCGCTGTTCGGGAGTGTATTCGGGGTGGTCGTATACTATATGCTGAAAATGGTCAACCATTGTGCCGTAGGGAAGAAACTTTATCGCGTCGGAAAGATGTGTGTACTTGAATTTTTCCGCATTTTCTCCGAAAAAGTCGTCTGCGCTCTGCCAGCCGAAAAACTCCATTGACATGGAATGTATTTCGCAGGCTTCAAGGGTGGGGAGCATATTATCGCCGGGTCTGCGGTTTCTGTTTACATATGCGGCGAATGCGTGACCCGCCTCGTGGGTAACGGTTTCAACATCGGACTGTGTGCCGTTGAAATTGGTGAAAATAAACGGCACATGGTATAGCGGCAGCTCCGTGCAGTAGCCGCCTGCCGCCTTACCCTTGCGGGAAAGCACGTCCATAAGCTCGTTATCGTACATGAAGTCGATAAATTCCGCTGTTTCCTCCGAAAGGCTGTGGTAGAAACGTTTCCCCGCCGCAAGTATATCCTCGGCAGTTCCCACAGGCTTTGCATTACCGTCGGGATAGATTATCGAGGTGTCGCTGTACTGCAGAGGGTATTCCGCACCGATTCGCTTTGCCTGTTCGCGATAAAGC
Source organism: Ruminococcus sp. Zagget11 (assembly GCA_001941135.1). Taxonomy (GTDB): domain Bacteria; phylum Bacillota; class Clostridia; order Oscillospirales; family Ruminococcaceae; genus Huintestinicola. The sequence continues at coordinate 23,580 of MSHL01000039.1, read as the reverse complement.
CTGTCCGCCGCAGGGACAGCATACTTGATTACCGCGCTGCGGAATTTTTCCACGTCCTCACGGGTGTAGCAGTTTCTTGTCATGTTATAATACCCAAGGGTAACGTAGCTATCATAGCCGAGCTTTTTCGCCATGCGGTCACGGAGCTTAACCAAATCATCGTAAATACGATCCAGCTTATCCGCATTTTCCTTGTAAAAGCCCGATTCCGCCGCCCATGCTTTGTGCCGCTCATTCGGGTCGGTTGACTGCTTGTAGGGGGCAAGCTGTGAAATGGTGAGCTTTTCACCGTTCCAGTCTATCTGTGCGGAGGCGATCAGCTTTTCATATTCGGTGGTAAGAGCATTGCTCTGCTGCATTTCGGGGATAATTGCAGGGTCAAAGGATTTAAGGAACATATCGTTATTTATGAACATTACCCTGCCGAACCGCTCCTCAAGCTGCGGGCGGAATTTTGATTCAAGCAGTGCTTTTACAACGGCTTGACCGTACTGTGAGAACAGGGGAGAGGCGCTGTCCCAAAAATCATTTTCCTTGCTGTAAAACTCGTCCTCGGTGTTAATGGTGTGACGGATATAGCAAAGGTTATACATGGTGTTGAACTCACTGCAGGCATCGTCCCAGTCGAGGTATGCCTTTTCCGCTTCATCTGCGGTTTCAGCGTTAATCAAGGCATCCTTGCACCGATCCGCCAACAATCTTACCTTGTCCATATCGGGATGGGTATATGGCATTTCACTGAATTTCATATAAAAAAGCTCCTTTTGTAAGAGTTATAGCAGGCTTATATGCCCTTTATCTGAATTATACCTCTTTGTGAATAGCTTGTCAATAGGGAAAAATCGGGGGAATATGTGCAATACTCGTTTTAACATACAAAGAAATGTCAAAATATTTTATAAAATTGTATATTATGCTTGAAAATTCATATAAAAGCTATTGACCCGCTTAATAAAATATGTTAAACTATAATAAGGGTATATGTTACCTAAAAAACAGGCGAGGTGAGCCGAGTTGAATATAGAATATCTGTCGGCGCTGAAGTCGCCCCATGATACTATTGACTTGTATACCGCCCTTGAGTGGTATCAGCTTAATGGGTATACCGATGAAGATATAGCCAAAGCCAATGAAAGCTTTTATTCCGTATATGCCTATGACGGCGATACGCTGGTAGGGTTGGGACGAGTGGCATCGGACGGAGTTACCGCCGCGGTTATGAGCGGTGTCTGCGTTCGTTCCGATTACAGATCCCACGGTATAGGCGCGGAGATTGTAAATCATCTTACCGAATACTGTCAGACCGGAATATATAAGATGAATGTGCAGATTTTCTGCGAGGACAGCCTTATAAAATGGTATGAGGGTCTTGGCTTTGAGAAGAATGCCGCGGGTATGCGCAAGCCTATGCACCTTATCGAGGAATCCTGCGCTCTTAAAAAGAATTTCGGACAGATTTACGGGATAGAGCAGATAAGCGAAATTTCTCCCGACTTCTATTGGTATAACTTTGATTTCTTCGGCGATTTTCGTTACTACAGCGGAAAAGGCTCCGAGGGGAGAAAGGTTCCATTTTTAAGCGTTACATTCTATTCCAATGAGCCTGCGAGATTCAGCGCCGAGCTTATATTTGAGAATGTAAGCGAATTTGAAATAGGATGTCTTGGAGTTAGAACTCCGCTTATGGGGTTTGATATAATATTCACGGAAAAATATGGCTATTCCGAGAAAAAACGCTACAGAATACGGAGCTTAGAGGACGATGATATAAGCTTTTTCTGCGAGGTTTTCAGGGTGATTTCCGTGCATCGCAGCGAGGGAACGGCGCTTACGGGCTATTCCTCCAAGAGCCGCAGTGCAATAATACATAGGGACGACAGTGAGGACGGCGTTGACAGTGACGACGCCGATTCCGACGTGAGCAGAGATACGGCTCAAACCATAGAAATAGTAAACAATAATTACAGCGGTTTTCACTACTACGGAGATTTTGATCTTCCCTGATTGGTATTATGAAAGCTGTGTCGTGCTTTCGCAATGAGGTGTATTCATTTGAATAATGACGATATTAATTTGGATTGGCTGAAAAAGCTTAAACCGACAAATAGGACGCTTGCTGAAATAGCCGATGACGAAAGGAAAATTACAAGGAAAGCATACGGCAGGCTGCTGACGGAAGAGGAAGTTATTCAAATGGTGGACGAAGCAAGAGAGGATCTGCGTAAAAAAGGAGAAATTTAGCCTGTGTCAAATCCTTGACCGATGCCAATGGCACTGTTATAAAAGAGGTTGGGCATAGAATTACTAAGGGGAGATACAGTGAGTGGGGTAAAGGATTATAACGTCACAGAAAGGCTCTCCCATAATCAACAGCAATAGGTGAAAGGGAGGTTTGATCCTTTGCTTATATATGAAACAAATTCCGCCGAGGAAACTATTGAGCTTGCCGCGCAAATCGGTGCTAAGCTCAAGGGTGGCGAGGTGATAGCCTATAAGGGCGGATTGGGCGCAGGAAAAACTACCTTTACAAGAGGTCTTGCGGTAGGTATGGGACTGAAGAACGATGTTTCCTCTCCCACCTTTGCCATAGTAAATGAGTATCGGGGGAGCGGCAGATTGTCGCTCTGTCATTTTGATATGTACCGTATTACAAACAGTGCGGCACTGGAAACCACAAGCTTTTATGACTATATGTCCGAGGATACCGTTATTGCGGTGGAATGGTCGGAGAATATAGCCGAGGAGCTTGAGGGAGAAAAAAACGTGATTACCATAACCATCAGCGGCAGCGGCGATAGGCGTATTATCACCGTTGAAGCTGAGAGCGGAGATGATATTTTTGCTGATATTGGGGATAGATACCTCAGGTAAAACTGCCTCCTGTGCCCTTTGCACACAGGACAGCATAATTGCACAGTACAGCCTTGCGGCGGGTCATACCCATTCACAGGTAATGCCGCCTATGATAAAGAGGATTTTTGAGGATTCGGGACGAAAGGTGTCGGAGCTTGATTTGATAGCCGTTTCCTGCGGTCCGGGGTCTTACACGGGGCTTAGAATAGGGATTGCCACGGCAAAGGCTATGGCTTTCGGAATAAACGAAACTGCGGGGGAGAGTAAATGCAGCTGCTGCGGAGTTTCCGCACTTCTTGCGCTTGCCTATAATTTCAGCGGAACAGACTGCACTGTCTGCGCCGCAATACACGCGCGGAAAAATCTCGCCTATACCGCAATGTTCAGAACGCATCGGGACGGCACTGTTGAGCGCCTGACCGAGGACGCTATATTTTCCGAGGGGGAAATCGCCGAGAGGATAAATGCCTTTGAGGGTAATATTTATATGGTGGGGGATATGCCCTTTTCGGAGGGAATTTTTCACCGCCCCATAGGATATGCGCCAATGAACCTGAATACACCGTCGGCGGTGGGAATATGCATGGCTGCGGTAAATCTCCCACATACAACTCCTGCGGAGCTTATGCCCGCCTATCTGCAGCAAACTCTTGCGGAAAAAATGCCTTACAGCAAAGGACAAATAAAATAAGGACTGTCACACATTCGGTGGCAGTCCTTTTAGTTACTTGACAGCGGATTACTGATTATCCTCAACGTATTTAACAATATCGCCGACAGTCTCTATACCTGCTACAGCCTCATCGGGAATTTCAATGGAAAATTCCTCTTCGATAGACATTACAAGGTCAACAATGTCAAGAGAATCAGCGTCAAGATCGTCCTGGATGGATGCATCCTCAGTTACAGCGTCCTCATCAACGCCCAGCTGATCTACAATCAGTTCCTTTACCTTATCGAATACCATTATAGTGTCCTCCTTATTTTTTTTTGGATTATATCACGGTAAGCTACATTTCTGTGTACTCGCCAATTTTCCTAAACTTATTATAACGTTCATTAAGCAAAACGTCAATATCTATTTTCATTTTCTCCGATAGCGATTTAGACAAAAATTCGGAGATATTTTCGGCAGTTATGGCAAAATCATTGTGTGCGCCGCCGTCAGCCTCGGGAATTATCGCCTCTGCTATGCCAAGACTTACCATATCCTCGGCGGTTATCCGCATGATATTGCAGGCCTCGCTTTCTCTTGATGCGTCCTTCCAGAGAATAGACGCAAATCCCCTTGGGGATATTACGGAGTAGAGGGAATTTTCAAGCATACCCAGCTTGTCGCATACGCCCAGTGCAAGCGCACCGCCGCTGCCGCCCTCGCCCAGAACAACGGAGATAACAGGAGTTTTCAAGGTCATAAATTCATACAGGCTCCGTGCTATTGCCTCGCCCACACCTCGCTTTTCAGCTTCAACGCCGCAAAATGCGCCGGGAGTGTCGATAAAGCATATCACGGGACGATGAAATTTCTCAGCCTGATGTGCAAGTCTCATGGATTTGCGGTAGCCCTCAGGGTGCGGCATGGCGAAATTACATTCCTTGTTTTCGTACACATCGCGTCCCTTAACCTCAGCTATTACAGTTACGGGGATACCGTCAAAACGTCCTATTCCCCCCATAATTGCGTTATCGTCGCCGTAAAGTCTGTCGCCGTGCATTTCAAAAAAATCGGTAAATAGCAGTGGCATATAGTCCTTGATGGTAGGTCGTCCCTTATGCCTTATAATATTAAGGCGGTCACTGGGCAGAAGCGACTGTACCGCATCCGACTCGGGAATGCTCGCTGCTTCGTTGTTATCAACCTGTGACATCTTTGGAAACCTCCTTTGACGGTATTTGGACACCTCTATGCAGTCGGATAAGGTGTGCCAGTGTACGGCGCATAGCGTATCTGTCAACAATCATATCGGCAAAGCCGTTTTCCAGCATAAACTCCGCAGACTGGAAGTCATCGGGCAAACGCTGTTTTATCGTACCCTCTATTACACGCCTGCCCGCAAATCCCACAAGAACCTTTGGCTCGGCTATGATAATATCACCCAGCATTGCAAAGGAGGCAGTGACGCCGCCCGTTGTGGGGTCGGTCAGAACCGTTATATAGGGTATGCCCGCTTGTGAAAGCCTTGCCGCCGCACCGCTTGTCTTTGCCATCTGCATAAGGGAAACCGTGCCCTCCTGCATTCTTGCGCCGCCCGATGCGGTAAAGAGTATCAGTGGCAGATGCTTTTCTGCGGCAGCCTCAAATGCACGGGTTATCTTTTCGCCGACAACGCTTCCCATTGATGCCATCATGAAGTGGGAATCCATAATTCCTATTATACAGCGCTCGCCGTGTATGGTACATTCCCCTGTGATAACAGCCTCGTTAAGACCTGTTTTCTCCTTGAGATCCGATATCTTCTTCTCGTAGCCGGGGAAATCTATGGGGTTAAGGCTCTGCATATCGCAGTCATATTCCGTAAAGCTGTCCTTATCAACGGTAATGGACAGGCGCTGCTTTGCGGTTATACGTGAATGATAGCCGCAGGAGGGGCAAACCCATCTGTTGGATTCCAGCTTTTCCGATTCGCAGACCGAGGAGCAGCGGGGACATTTGAACAATATTCCCTTGGGGATATTCACACTGTTCTTTTTTTTCTCGGGATTATCCTTGTTTTCACCATCGGATAAGGCGCTGTTGAATCGCGTGGTAACGACCTTAAAAAAATCTTCTAACATTTACTCGCCTCTATTCTTGCAGGCTGAATTTTAACCTGACCGTAAATAGCAAAAATTATTTGTGTGCAGCTTCAGCCTGTCTTGTGAGATAGCCTATATCGTAGCTGCCCTTTTCAAACTCGCTGTCTCTTATAAGGGAAAGCTGGTAGTCGATATTCGTATCAACACCCTCAACGATAAATTCCGCCAGTGCCCATTTCATCTTGGCTATAGCCTCGGCTCTTGTGGGCGCATGGACTATCAGCTTGGCTATCATACTGTCGTAATAGGGCGGAATGGTATAGCCCTCGTATGCGGCACTGTCAACACGTATTCCCGGACCTCCGGGGATGTGGAGATCGGTAATCTTTCCGGGACAGGGACGGAAGTTCATATCGGGATTTTCCGCATTTATACGGCACTCTATTGAATGACCCGTCATATGGATATCATCCTGGGTAAAGGGCAGCTTTTCGCCTGCGGCTACAAGAACTTGCTGCTTTACCAAATCGATACCCGTAACGGCTTCTGTAATGGGATGCTCCACCTGAATACGGGTATTCATCTCCATAAAATAGAAGTTTTTATCGCTGTCCACCAAAAATTCTATCGTTCCCGCATTTGTATAACCGCAGACCCTCGCTGCCGAAACAGCGGCAATTCCCATTTTTTTGCGCATTTCGGGTGTGACAATAGTTGCGGGGGTTTCCTCGAGAACCTTTTGGTTACGCCGCTGCATGGAGCAGTCACGTTCGCCCAGATAAACAACATTGCCGTTGTTATCCGCAAGAATCTGCACCTCGATATGCTTGGGATTGACAATAAATTTTTCCAAGTAAACGGAGTCGTCACCGAAATAATTTTTTGCTTCCTGCTGTGCGGAAATAATCTGTTCCTCAAGCTGTGAGGCATTTTCCACAAGGCGTATTCCTCGTCCGCCGCCGCCTGCGGATGCCTTAACCATGAGAGGGAAGCCTATTTTCTCCGCAAGCTGCTTTGCCGTATTGAGGTCGGGGACAACGCCCTCCGAGCCGGGTATTACAGGCACTCCCGCTTTTTTCATAGCCGCCTTTGCGGCAGCCTTGTCGCCCAACATTCGTATTGCTTCGGGGGAAGGTCCTATAAAGGTAATTCCGCACTTGCGGCACATGGACGCAAAATCCGCGTTTTCCGACAAAAATCCGAAGCCGGGGTGTATGGCCTGTGCCCCTGTAATTTCACAGGCGGCGATTATGGATTTTACGTTAAGGTAGCTGTCCTTGGAGGCAGCGGGACCTATGCAGACGGATTCATCGGCAATCTGGGCGTGGAGGGAGTATTTGTCCGCCGTGGAGTATACGGCAACGGTGCGTATTCCCAATTCACGGCAGGCTCTTATTATTCTCACGGCAATTTCGCCGCGGTTTGCTATAAGTACTTTGTTGAACATGGAATATCCTCACGACCCTTTACTTAATTGCAAAGGAAATTTCGGCACTGACCGCTTTTTCGCCGTCCACCGTGCATACACCCTTGCCTATGCCTATTGCCCCTCTTACCTTGATTATTTCAACCTCGATACGCAGTGTATCGCCTGGGACTACTTGGCGGCGGAATTTAGCTTCCTTTATACCGCCGAAAAAGCCTAATTTGCCCTTGTTTTCGGGGAGAGTGAGCATTGCCATACAGCCCGCTTGAGCCATCATCTCAACCATAAGTACGCCGGGAACAACGGGATAACCGGGGAAATGTCCCTTGAACCAAAATTCATCGGGGGTCATATGCTTGTAGGCAACAACTCTCTTGCCGGGCTCAAGCTCCTCAATTTCATCTATAAGGAGAAAGGGATCTCTGTGGGGAATTATCTCCATGATTTGCTCTTTATTCATCAGCATAGCGGTATTCCACTTCCTTTATTCCAAAATCATTATAGGCTGGTCATACTCAACGGCATCGCCGTTTTTAACGAGTATTTCCTTTACCACGCCGTCAAAGTCGCTGCGAACCTCGTTCATCAGCTTCATTGACTCGATTATCATAACCACATCGCCCTTGCACACCTTTGAACCCACGGTAACGAAAGGCGGCTTGCCCGGAGCGGGACTTGAATAGTATGTTCCCACGATAGGCGATTTTACCGCATTTCCCTTGGGTACGTCAAGTGCGCAGGGGGAGTCGGACGCAGCCGTCTGAGCAGGTGCAGCCGCTCCCGCAAGCTGCATAGGCGGCATCATGGGCATAGGCATACCTTGGGGAGGCTCGGGACGAGCCGCTTTAAGAGTGAGCTTGCAGCCCGCCTCCTTGCTTTCCAAGCAAATTTCCCCCAAATGCTTATCGTTCATTACATCCGCAAGGGCGGATATATCGCTTATTTCAAGGTCAAACGGAAGTTTTCCCATTATCAATTTCATTCCTTTCGGATTAATCTTTGTATTTTTTAAAGCAAAGGGTAGCGTTGTGACCGCCAAAGCCTAAGTTGTTGGAGAGAGCGGCATCTACCGTCATGCTCCTGTTGCCCTCGATGCAGTAGTCAAGATCACATTCGGGGTCGGGAACCTTATATCCAACGGTGGCATGAACGAAATCGTCACGGCAGGACAAAGCGGTAACTATTGCTTCCACGCTTCCCGCCGCACCCAAAAGGTGTCCCGTCATGGACTTGGTGGAGCTGATAACGGTTTTTCTTGCGGCATCCTCGCCCAAAGCAAGCTTAATTGCGGTGGTTTCGTACTTGTCGTTAAGACCCGTGGAAGTGCCGTGAGCGTTGATGTAATCTATTTCCTCCGGCTTTAATCCCGCTTCCTCGTAGGCAAGCTTTATACCCATTGCGGCAGCCTCGCCTGTGGGGGAGGGGCTTGTCATATGGTATGCATCGCCTGTCGCGCCATAGCCTGCGATTTCCGCATAGATTTTAGCGCCTCTTGCCTTTGCGTGCTCAAGCTCCTCAAGTATCAGCATTCCGCTGCCTTCGCCCAAAACAAAGCCGTTTCTTTCCTTGTCAAAGGGGATAGAGCAGCGATCAAGATCGTCCGAACGGCTCAGCACTTTCATGTTGTTGAATCCGCCCAGTGCAAATTCGCCTACACAAGCCTCTGCGCCGCCTGCAATGCAGACATCGAGATAACCGTCCTTGATTTTCCTGAAAGCCTCGCCAATGGCATGAGCGGAGGAGGAGCAGGCTGTTGTGGTACAGAAATTTGCGCCCTTAAAGCCTGTTTTTATGGAAATCATGCCCGCAGCCATGTTGCCTATCATCATGGGGATAAAGAACACGGAAATCTTGTCGGGACCCTTTTCCAGATACTTGGAATATTCGGAGTTGGTAAGGTTAAGACCGCCTATTCCCACGCCTGCGATAACTCCCGCACGGAAAGGGTCAACGTCCTCAAACTTTGTCCCCGCGTCTTCCATAGCGTCCAGTGCCGCCGTAACGGCAAACTGGGTAAATCTGTCCATTCTCTTGGCTTCCTTTTTGTCAAGGCGCTTTTCGGGAGAGAAATCCCTTACGGGAGCGGCGATTTTTACATCGAAGTCCTCTCTCGTCATATCACTTACATAGGAAAAGCCCTTTTTGTTGGCTTTTATTGCGTTCCAAAAATCGTCAAGGGTGTTTCCAATAGGCGAAATAACGCCCATACCGGTAATTACAACTCTTTTCATATATTGTATTTCCTTTCTTACATGGAAAGTCCGCCGGAGATTTCGATAACCTGACCGGTTACATAGGAGGAATCCTCGGATGCCAGGAAAGAAACCACGCTTGCTATTTCCTCCGGCTCACCGTAACGCTTCATGGCGATTTGACCAAGCATAGCATTGCGCTGCTCCTCGGTCAGCTTGTCCGTCATGGGTGTGTGGATAAAGCCCGGTGCAACGGCGTTGCAGGTTATTCCTCTTGAACCAAGCTCCTTGGCAACTGTCTTTGTCATGGCGATGATAGCGCCCTTTGATGCGGCATAATTCATCTGTCCGGGGTTTCCGTAAAGACCTGTAACGGAGGCAAGGCTGATAATATGACCGCTTTTCTGGCGAAGCATTACATTGCCCACAAGCTTTGTCATGTTGAAAACGCTCTTTTGGTTTATGGCGATAACCGTGTCGTACTGCTCCTCGGTCATTCTTGCAAGAAGCCCGTCTCTTGTTATTCCCGCGTTGTTTACGAGAACGTCTATTGTGCCGAAGCGCGCCTTAATCTGCTTAACCATTTCCTCACACTGATCGTAGCGTGAAACATCGGCGCAGAATATTTCCGCTTCAACGCCCAAAGCCTTTACCTTGTCAACGATGTCGTTGTTTTCAAACATTGTGGGATTTAGGTCGTTAAATGCTATGTTCATTCCGTCTTTTGCAAGGCGAAGGGCAATTGCTGCGCCTATTCCCCTTGAAGATCCTGTTATAATTGCGGTTTTTGCCATTTTATTATCCTCCGTTATTCAAAATCGACGTTCATAAGGCGGCCTGCCTGACTGGTTATTTCCTTGATGATTTCCGCACAGGGCTTTACATCGTTTACCATACCTGCGATAAGGCCGCAGAGCATAGAGCCTTCATCTGTGTTTCCGTCAACGACAGCCTTTCTCAAAGAGCCAACCGTCAAAGCCTCGAAGTCCTCGGGAGGAGCGGCTTTCTTCTCCATATCCTGGAGAACGCGGGTATATTTGCTCTTTATGCAGCGGCAGGGACTTCCCGAATAGAACCCTGTTATAGCGTTGTCGGTGTCCTTTGCCTTAATAACCGCATTCTTGTAGTTTTCGTGTATCTGACATTCCTCGGAGGCGAGGAAACGAGTTCCGATCTGTACGCCCTCTGCGCCAAGCATAAAGCTTGCAGCCATTCCTCTGCCGTCCGCAATTCCGCCTGCCGCAATAACGGGAACCTCTACTGCGTCCACGACCTGGGGAACAAGGCACATTGTGGTATTCTGACCTATGTGACCGCCCGATTCCGTGCCCTCGGCAATAAGCGCATCGGCACCTACCCTTTCAAGTCTTTTGGCAAGGGCTACAGTGGATACAACGGGGATTACCTTGATTCCCGCATCTTTCCAAGCAGGGATAAGTACGCTGGGATTTCCTGCGCCTGTGGTGACAAAGGCTACGCCCTCATCGATTACCAGCTGCGCCAAATCCGCCGCATTGGGGGACATAAGCATGATGTTTACGCCAAAGGGCTTGTCGGTAAGCTCCTTGCACTTGCGTATTTCATTTCTCAGGTAGTCGATAGGCGCAGAGCCGCCCGCGATAATTCCCGCGCCGCCTGCGTTGGAAACAGCCGAAGCAAGAGTGCTTTCGGCAATCCATGCCATGCCGCCTTGAATAAGGGGATACTTAATTCCAAGAAGCTCTGTTACTCTGTTTTTCATTTCAACCATCCTTTATATATCAGTATTCAATAATAGCCGAGCCGAGTGTAAGACCTGCGCCGAAGCCTACAAGGCAAACCTTATCGCCCCGCTTAATCTGTCCGCTGCAAACGCCGTCATGGAACGCGGAGGGTATGGAAGCGCTGGAGGTATTTCCCCTCTTGTCAATGTTCAGGACAAGTTTGTCCATGGAAACGCCCAGGTTCTTTGCGGCGGTTTCGATTATTCTCAGGTTAGCTTGATGAGGGACAAAGACGTCAATATCGGTGACGGCAATTCCCGCGCGCTCCGCAGCATTGACTGCGGCGGTGGGGAGAGCCTTTGTTGCAAACTTGTATACCTCCTTGCCGTCCTGAACCAGCTGCTTATGTGTAATGCTTTCATCCGTTTCATCGGCAACATGAAAGCGAGGTTCGGTCATAAAGGGGTTCGATGGAGCATCTGCTCTTGCGTAGATATACTTTGCGCCCTGTCCGTCGGCACCGAGCCAGCAGCCGTAAAGCTTTTCCGAACGCTCTACAAGGAAAGCTGCCGCGCCGTCGGCGAAAAGTATGCAGGAGGAGCGATCCTCAAAGTTGGTTATCTTGCTGAGATTTTCCGAGGAAACCACAAGGATATATTTGGCTGTATCCTCTGTCTGGAGAAAGCGCTTTGCGGTGTCAAGGGCATATATAAATCCGGAGCAAGCCGCATTCAGATCAAAGCAAGCGGCATTGACAGCGCCTATTTCCCTTTGAATTATGCAGGCGGTGGACGGGGTGTGGAAATCCGAAGTGATAGTAGCACATATTACATAAGCTATATCCTTAGGGTCGATGCCTGCTTCATCTATAGCCTGCTGCGCCGCATGGGTTCCCATGTACCATGTGGGCTCTCCGTTGGACATACGCCTTTCTCTTATTCCTGTACGAGTGCTTATCCATTCATCGTTGGTGTCAACGATTTTGGCCATATCCTCGTTAGTTACTGTAAGCCCGGGGCGATAAATACCCGTGCCTACGATGCTAATACCAAACATAAACAGCCTCCCAAATTATTTTTAAGCATTATCACTTGTAATTCCCTGAAAATTGTGATATTATATTATTGTAGTGCAGAGGGTGGTTTTAAATGTCAAAGCAAATAAAACAAATTTTAGGGGTGACACCATACACCACATTATATTTTACTATATTTTTACCGCACTTGTCAACCGAATTTTCGTAAATAATATTAAATTAACCCTAAATTTAATAACAATAATTTTTTTGGAGGTTGTTTTATGTCAAATTGTTCCAAGACAGTATTCCTTTTTTCGGGTCAGGGCTGCCAATGTCCCGGTATGGGCGTGTGGATAACGGAAAAATATCCTCAGCTAAAGTATGTTTGGGATACCGCAGAAAGCGTACTGGGCTTTGACTTGTACGAAAAGTGCAAATCCGCCGGTGCGGAGGAGCTTGCCGTCACCGCAGTGGCTCAGCCCGCCATAATGGCTGTATCTATCCTTGCCTGCGAAGCGCTGAAGCTGGAGGGCGCGGAGTTTTCCGCGGCGGCAGGTCATTCCTTGGGCGAATATGCCGCTATGGTTGAGTGCGGAATGCTTTCCCTTGAGGACGGATTTAGGGTAATCAAGGCGAGAAGCGAGGCTATGCAGAGCTGTGTGGAAAAATCGGGCGGCAATGCGGGAGTTATGTATGCGATAATCGGGAAATCCACCGAGGAGATAGAAAAGGTATGCGCCGAAACAGAGGGATATGTCCTTGCGGTAAACTATAATTCCGCTGTGCAGACGGTTATAGCAGGTGAGGATAATGCTTGCACGGCTGCTGCGGCAAAGCTTGCCGAGAGCGGTGCAAAAGCTGTTAAATTGGGCGTTGCGGCGGCATTTCATTCAAAGCTTATGCAGCCTGCGGCGGATGAGTTTCGCAGTGAGCTTGAAAGGCTTATTGCCGACGGCGTAAAATTCAATGAGCCAAAGATAAGAATGATGTCGAATATCACGGGAAAGGAGCTTACGGATATTGACAATATGCCCGAAAGATTGGCTTCCCATATAGTTTCCCCCGTGCGCTTTACCGATGAGCTTTACGCCCTTGAGAGGGACGGCTACGATACATATATCGAGTGCGGTCCCGGAAAGGTTCTCACGGGACTGGTTCGCAAGACCCTTAAAGGAGTTTCCTTCGGTTCAACCGACGATGAGGGGAATTTCGGCAAAAGTGCCGCACTGTAAAGACTGTAAAATTTCCGCGGTAGGTTGACTTTTACGGCGACTTGTGATAGAATTAATTACAGTATTGCGAAAAGAGTCATTTTAATGCGACAGGAATAATATATTATATTTATGGAGTATGATAGCTATGGTTCAGGAAAATATGCGAGTTGCCGTAGGCAGTGACCATGCGGGCTTTGCGCTGAAAAAAGAGGTTATAAAGCATTTGGAGGAGATGGGCGTTACCGTCTGCGAATGTGGGTGCATGGACGGTTCAAGCTGTGATTATCCCTTGGTTGCAGAGGAAACCTGTGCCCTTGTGACAGTGGGTAAGGCGGATTGCGCCGTGCTTGTTTGCGGTACGGGGCTTGGTATATCGATCGCCGCAAATAAGGTTGCGGGGATAAGAGCGGCGCTTTGTACCGACTGCTATATGGCAAAGTATGCCCGTCTGCACAACGATGCAAACGCCCTTTGCTTGGGCGGCAGAGTAATAGGCGCAGGGCTTGCCTGCGAGATTGTGGATACCTTTTTACAGAACAGCTTTGAGGGCGGCAGACATCAGCGCCGAGTAGATCAGATTATGGCAATTGCCGACCGTAAATAATAAGGTGAAAGGAAGAATTGTTATGGCTAATGTTAATTACACCCTTATAGATCACCCGCTGGTACAGCACAAGCTTTCGCTTATGCGTGATGTAAATACAGGATCGAAGGAGTTCAGAGAGCTGGTTTCCGAGGTTTCCATGCTGATGGCTTACGAGGCTTTCAGAAACCTCCCCGTGAAGAGCGTTGATGTGCAGACACCCTTGGGAATTGCCAATACAAAGATAATTTCGGGAAGAAAGATAGCTGTCGTACCCATTCTCCGCTCGGGACTGGGTATGGTTGACGGAGTGTTAAGCCTTGTTCCCGCCGCTAAAATAGGTCATATAGGTACGTTCAGAGATCCCGAAACCACCTCAACCGTTGAATATTACTGCAAGTTGCCCCATGATATTGACACGAGAGATGTTATCATTGCGGATATGATGCTGGCGACGGGCGGCGCCGCTTCCGAGGCAATTCGTCTTGTAAAGGCTCACGGAACAAAGAATATCAAGTTTATGTGCATGATAGCTACCGAGGACGGTATTGCGGCGGTGAATGCCGCTCATCCCGATGTTGAAATATACTGTGCCGCCGTTGATGAGGGAATGAACGAGAACCTTTATATTGTTCCCGGACTGGGCGATGCAGGCGACAGAATGTTCGGTACAAAGTAAGGAAAGAGCTTTGCCGAAAACCCAAGGGAGGAGCGTTTTATATGTGCGGTATTGTCGGATATGTGGGAAAGGAAGAATGCGTTGACATACTTGTCAATGCTTTAAAGCGGCTTGAGTACAGAGGATATGATTCCGCAGGAATTGCCGTATTTGAAAAGGACAGACTGAAAACAGTCAAGGCAAAGGGCAAGATTTCCGAGGGATTGGAGCATCTTCTTGAAAATGTGGGGAAGCCCCATGCCACGAGTGGTATAGGTCACACCAGATGGGCAACTCACGGCGAACCCTCCGATGTTAATTCGCATCCTATAGGAAACGGCAGAGTTTCCATTGTCCATAACGGAATTATCGAGAATTATCGGGAGCTTAAAGACTTCCTTACCGCCCACGGATACGGCTTTGAAAGCGAAACCGACACTGAGGCGGCTGCAAAGCTGCTGGACTACTATTATAATGGTGATCCTATCGAGGCAATTTCCCGAACCATGAAAGACTTAGAGGGTTCTTATGCTATGGAAATAATTTTCCGTGACAGAAAGAACTGTGTCTATGCCATAAGAAAAGAATCGCCCCTCATTGTAGGCAAGGGTGACGGCGAGGGCTATATCGCATCCGATATAACCGCAATTTTGGAGCATACCAGAGAATATTACCTGTTAGAGCAGAATGAAATCGCCATTGTAAGCGAAAGCGGTATCGAGTTTGTGGACGATCACGGATTTCCCGTTGAAAAAGAACTGAAAACCGCCGACTGGGATATAAGCGCCGCACAAAAGGGCGGCTATGAGCATTTTATGCTTAAGGAAATACACGAACAGCCCCAGGCTGTAAGAAATACCGTTTCGCCCCGCATTAAGGACGGCTTGCCCTGCTTTGACGAGTGCGGGCTTACGGACGATAAGCTTGCCGCATATGACAGGATATTTATAATAGGCTGCGGCTCGGCAATGCACGCGGGAATGGTGGGAAAATATGTTATTGAGGAGCTGGCGCGGAAGCCTGTTATCGTGGATATCGCTTCCGAATTCCGCTATCGTACTCCGCTGATTACCGACAAGGATCTCGCCGTTATAATATCTCAATCGGGAGAAACCGCCGATACAAAGGCGGCTCTTGCCCTTGCAAACCAAATCGGCGCAGATACTCTCGCAATAGTTAATGTTGTCGGCTCATCTATCGCACGAGAGGCTAAAATGGTTATGTATACCAATGCAGGTCCCGAAATATCCGTATGCTCCACAAAGGCATATGTTGTTCAGACTGCATTTATGTATCTGCTGGCGATTAAGATAGCCCTTGCCAACAAGACCATCGACAACCAAAGGGGCATGGCGCTCACCAAGGCACTGTCCGATATTCCCGAAAAAATAGGACAGTGCATTGAGAACTGCCGCGAGGAATGTCAATATGCGGCGTCAAGGCTGCAAAATGCCGACAGCCTGCTTTATATAGGGAGAGGACTTGATTATGCGCTTAGTATGGAGGGTTCGCTGAAGCTGAAAGAAATAAGCTATATTCACAGTGAATCATATGCGGCGGGAGAGCTGAAGCACGGAACAATTTCCCTTGTGGAAACGGATATGCCCGTTATAGCCGTTGCAACTCAAAGCGCGCTGCTTGAAAAGACCGTTTCCAATGTTAAGGAGGTTAAATCCAGAGGCGCTATGGTTATAGCCGTTGCGAGAAAATCCACGGTTATAGACCCCACCTGCGTGGATTACAGAATCAATCTGCCCGAAACCGAGGATTTGTTTATGCCGCTGATAACGGTAGTTGCCCTGCAGATGATAGCGTACTATACCGCTGTGCTTAAGGGCTGTGATGTGGATATGCCGAGAAATCTTGCGAAATCGGTTACGGTAGAGTAAGCGGAGAGGACGATAATAATTGGAGCTTATTTCTGTGGTAGTCCCTTGCTACAACGAGCAGGAGTCCTTGCCGCTGTTTTATAAGGAAATTACCCGTGTTTCCCATGAGATGAGCGGGAAAAACGAGCTGTCCTTTGAGTTTATATTCATTAACGACGGCTCCAAGGATAATACGGTAAAGCTGCTGCGGGAATTGCATAAGAATGATGCGAGGGTGCGGTACATTTCCTTTTCGAGAAATTTCGGAAAGGAATCCGCCATGCTTGCGGGGCTTAAGGCGTCCAAGGGCGATTATGTGGTTATCCTCGATGCGGATTTGCAGCACCCGCCTGCGCTTATTCCGCAGATGTATGAATATGTAAAAAGCGGTGAATATGACTGCGCTGCCACAAGGCGTATTTCAAGAAAAGGCGAGTCGAGGGTTCTAAGCTTTTTTGCAAGAAACTTCTACAAGCTGATAAATAAGATTTCCCAGACGCAAATAGTGGACGGCGCTCAGGATTTTCGCTTTATGACCCGTCAAATGGTGGATTCCATACTGGATTTGCCCGAATATAACCGATTTTCAAAGGGTATTTTCAGTTGGGTCGGCTATGAAACAAAATATATTGAAGTGGAAAATACGGAAAGAGTAGCGGGAAAGACCACATGGAGCTTCCAAAAGCTGTTTTTGTATTCGCTGGAGGGGATATTCGCCTTTTCCACAGCACCGCTGGCTATTGCGTCCTTTTTGGGTGTGCTTTTCTGCATTATCGCCCTTATAATGATAATAGCTACTGTAGTAAAGACACTTACCGTGGGCGAGTCGGTAAGCGGTTATCCCATCATAATTTGTATGCTGTGCCTTATCGGAGGACTGCAGCTGCTTTGTACAGGTATATCGGGGCAATATATTTCCAAAATGTATATGGAATGTAAGCATCGCCCTAAGTATATAGTAAAGGAAACAGAAGAAACCAAAACACAGGGGGAAAAGTAAAATGAACATTTGGCACGATATTGAACCGAACAGAATAACCAAGGATGATTTTTTTGCTGTAATCGAGATTGAAAAGGGCAGCAAAATGAAGTATGAGCTTGACAAGAAAACAGGACTTCTTATACTTGACAGAGTGCTGTATACTTCCACACATTATCCCGCAAACTATGGATTTATTCCCAGAACCTATGCGGAGGACGGCGACCCGCTGGACGTGCTTGTGCTTTGCTCGGAAACCATTTATTCCTTAGCTCTTGTAAAGTGCTATCCCATAGGTGTAATATCCATGCTTGACAACGGTGCGGTGGACGACAAGGTAATAGCTATACCCTTTAACGACCCCACATATAATACCTATAAGGATATAAGCGAGCTGCCAAGGCATATTTTCGAGGAAATGTCCCATTTCTTCAAGGTATATAAGGAGCTTGAGGGTAAGGAAACTGTTATTGATGAGATAAAGGACAGGGAGGCTGCTATCGAGATAGTAGACCACTGTATAGACAGATATATTGAATTTTTCTGCAAGGGCAAGTCCCACGGAGATCAGGTGTAATGAGCGATCGTGAGCTGCTTGAAGGGGCAGAAAAAGCGTATCTGAATGCCTATGCGCCTTACTCACATTTCCGAGTAGGCGCAGCACTTCTGTGTGAAAGCGGCGAGGTATATACCGACTGCAATGTGGAAAACTCATCATACGGAGTAAGCTGCTGTGCGGAGAGAACGGCACTGTACAAGGCGGTATCCGAGGGCGAGAGAAAATTCACGGCGATAGCCATAGCCTGCGACGGAGATGAATACCCATACCCCTGCGGCATATGCAGACAAGCGTTGTCGGAGTTTGGTACGGATTTAAGGGTAATAGTAGGCAGCGGCGGAGAAATGAAAACGTTCACGCTGGAAGAGCTGCTGCCAAGCGGCTTTAGCTTGATGAGCGGTGAGCAGTAGGGTCGGAAAGAACAAACGATATATCACATTTTAACCTCCAAAAAGGAGCATTATTTCTATGTCAAAGGAAAAGATAATTATAAAGGGCGCAAGAGAGCATAATCTCAAAAATGTGAATTTGGAGCTGCCGAGGGACAGCCTTATTGTTATGACGGGACTGTCGGGCTCGGGTAAATCCTCCCTTGCTTTTGACACCATTTTTGCCGACGGTCAGCGCAGGTATATGGAAAGCCTTTCTTCCTATGCAAGGATGTTTCTCGGTCAGATGGATAAGCCCGATGTGGATTCCATCGAGGGACTTTCTCCCGCTATATCCATAGATCAGAAAACCACCTCAAAAAACCCTCGTTCCACTGTGGGTACAGTTACCGAAATTTATGACTATCTAAGGCTTCTTTATGCAAGGATAGGTATTCCCCATTGCCCCGTGTGCGGCAGGGAGATAAAGCAGCAGTCGGTGGATCAGATTGTTGACAGAATAACCGCCCTCCCGGAGGGTACAAGAATACAGCTTCTTGCCCCTGTTGTAAGAGGACGTAAGGGCGAACACGCCAAGGAGCTGGCAAAGGCGCGTAAATCGGGCTATGTGAGAGTACGGGTTGACGGAAATATTTACGACCTAAGCGAGGATATTTCCCTTGAAAAAAACAAAAAGCATAATATCGAAATTGTAGTGGATCGTATGGTTGTAAAGCCAACCATAAGCTCCCGCCTTGCTGACAGCGTGGAGCTTTGTTCGTCCATTGCGGGAGGACTGGTTATCTGCGATGTTATAGGCGGCGAGGAAATTACCTTTTCACAGAACTATGCCTGCCCCGACCATGGTGTTTCCGTGGAGGAGCTGTCTCCGAGAATGTTTTCCTTTAATAACCCTTACGGTGCTTGTGAAAAATGTACGGGACTGGGTATGTTCAGCAGGATAGATCCCGATATGATCCTCCCCAATTATGACCTTTCTTTAAGTCAGGGTGCTGTTAAGGCATCAGGCTGGACCACCACAAGCGACAGCTCCGTGGCGATGATGTATTTCAGGGCAATATGCAAGCATTATGGCACTTCCATGGATCTCCCTCTTAAGGAGCAGCCCCAAAGGGTTATAGATGCGATCCTCTACGGCACGGGAGATGAGAAGCTGGAGCTGCACAAGCCCGAGGAGTGGGGCGGCGGAGTTTACTATCACCCCTTTGAGGGAATTATCAATAATCTGGAGAGGAGATATAAGGAATCATCCTCCGACTGGAGCAAGGGCGATATTGAACAGAGCATGAGCGAGGAGGTCTGCCCCGAATGCGGCGGAACTCGTCTTAAAAAGGAAGTCCTTGCAGTGACTGTGGGGGGAATGAATATATATGAGCTTACCTCCATGTCCGTTGTGGATTGCCTTAAATTCTTTGACAATCTGGAGCTTACCGAGAGGGAGGCTGTCATTGCCGAAAGACTTATTAAGGAAATAAAGGACAGGCTGGGCTTTTTGAAGAATGTGGGACTGGAATATCTTACCCTTTCCCGCTCCGCATCTACCCTTTCCGGCGGCGAATCCCAAAGAATAAGACTGGCTACTCAAATTGGCTCATCACTTATGGGAGTGCTTTATATTCTCGATGAACCCTCTATCGGACTTCACCAAAGGGATAACGACAAGCTGATTGCCACGCTGAAAAGGCTTCGAGATCTGGGCAATACCCTTATTGTGGTGGAGCATGACGAGGACACCATGAGGGCGGCGGACTATATAGTTGACATAGGACCTAAGGCAGGCGTTCACGGCGGTGAGATTGTCTGTGCAGGCACTGTAAAGGATATTATGAAATGTAAGAAATCCATTACAGGGGCATATCTCAGCGGTAGGCTTAAAGTGCCTGTTCCGGAAAAAAGGCGCAGTGGAAACGGCAATATAATAACCGTAAGAGGTGCTGCGGAAAATAACCTTAAACACATAGATGTGTCGTTCCCGCTGGGTACGTTTATCTGTGTGACAGGTGTTTCGGGTTCGGGTAAATCCTCCCTTGTCAATCAGATTATCTACAAATATCTTGCGGGAAAGCTGAACAGGGCAAAAACAAGGGCGGGTAAATTTGACAGCTTTGAGGGGCTTGAAATGCTGGATAAGGTTATAGCCATTGACCAGTCCCCCATAGGGCGTACACCCCGTTCCAATCCCGCTACCTATACGGGAGTTTTCAGCGATATAAGGGAAATATTCGCCCAAACCAACGATGCAAAGATGAGAGGCTACGGTGCGGGAAGATTCTCCTTTAATATAAAGGGCGGACGGTGCGAATCCTGCGAGGGCGACGGTATTATCAAGATTGAAATGCATTTTCTCCCCGATGTATACGTTCCCTGCGAGGTCTGCAAGGGAAAACGCTATAACCGTGAAACCCTTGAGGTCAAGTACAAGGGTAAATCTATCCATGACGTACTGGAAATGACCGTTGACGAGGGGGTTGAGTTTTTTGATAATCACCCTAAAATCAAGAGAAAGCTTTCTACACTAAGCGATGTGGGACTGGGATATATTAAAATAGGACAGCCTGCAACCACCCTTTCCGGAGGAGAGGCACAGCGTGTTAAGCTTGCCACGGAGCTTTCCAAAAGACCCACGGGGAAAACCATCTATATACTTGACGAGCCTACAACGGGACTTCACACGGCGGACGTTCACAAGCTGCTGGAGGTTTTGCAGCGTTTTGTCGACGGGGGCAATACCGTTATGGTAATCGAGCATAATCTCGATGTGATAAAGACGGCGGATTATATTGTGGATTTAGGTCCCGAGGGCGGCGACAACGGCGGTGAAGTGGTGGTATGCGGTACTCCCGAGGAGGTAGCCGCCTGCAAAAAAAGCTACACGGGAAAATATCTGAAAGCAGCCCTTGGCATAGAGAAGTAGCGAGGATTGGTAAAGGTGTATTATATCATAAAGATAGACAACGGCGATAACAGCGGCTATATGCTTAACAGCCGCTGCCTTGTGAACAGCAGGGAAATAGCGAATAAATACTATTCCAAAAGCTATGCGGGAAAGGCTGTCATGAACAGCATATTTAATCGGTGCCCCTATGAAATTCTGCCGCAATATGATGATGAGGGGAAGGATTAGTTCTATCCCCTGTCATCTGTTCTCAAATTTCCGAAAACGAAAGGATATCATAAAATGTCACGAACCACCCTTGGCGGGGGAACGCTTCTTTCTCCGCTGCCCGCGGTGCTTGTCGCCTGCGGTGATATGGAAAAAAGCAATGTTCTGACCGTTGCGTGGACGGGAATTGCCTGTACGAAACCGCCTGTGCTGTCTATATCCGTCCGCCCCGAAAGATATTCCTACGAGATAATCAAGGAAGCGGGGGAATTTACGGTAAATCTTGTCACATCGAAAATGGCAAGGGAGGTTGATCTGTGCGGAGTTAAGTCGGGGAGAGATACCGATAAATTCGCCCTTTGCGGATTTCACAGAGTAAAATCCCAAAAGATAGGCTGCCCCACAATAGATGAAAGTCCCCTCACATTGGAGTGTCGTGTAAGGGAGATTATCCCACTGGGAAGTCATGATATGTTCTTAGCGGATATAGTTGCGGCAAGTGCGGACAGCCGCTATATGGACAGCAAGGGCAAGCTGAATTTACAGCAGGCGGGACTGCTCGCCTATTCTCACGGAGAATATTTCTCTTTAGGGAGAAAGCTGGGGGATTTCGGCTTTTCCGTGAGGAAGAAGCACAGCCGAGATTCGGAGCGCCGAAAGTAATCTAAACGCTGATTGTAGCTAACGCTTAAATTTTACGTTTTGTCCAAGAAACAAGGGAGTTTACTTTTTATAAAAATATTATTCTTATTTGCTTGGGAGGTGTTGGTTTATGGAAAATATCGAAATCTGTCATTGCAAACACGTTACATACAACGATGTTGACAAGGCTCTTCACGAGGGCGAAAGACTGGAGGATGTGCTTGCCGCATTCAAAAAGGTTCAGGACGAAACAGCCTGTTCAACCGGCTGCGGAGGCTGCTACAACGATATAGTTGATACTATTTCCCGGATTATGCACTATTAATATGTAATATGGGAAAATACGCCCTGTGTTCTCTATGAAAGTGATAAAGCATAAGCGTTTAAGCGTTAGCTCCAATCAGCGTTTGACAAAGGAGAGGAATGTATGAGGGAAAATAAGCCCTTGTGGAATATTACCGACACCCATGCCCATTATGACAGCGACTGCTTTGACGACAGGTATTCGCTGCTTGAGAGTATGAGGGAGGAGGGAATCCGTGCAGTGGTAAACATAGGCTGTGACATAGAGAGCAGCCTTTTTTCACGCAGTCTTGCGGAGAAATATGACTACGTCTGGTATGCGGCGGGAATACACCCTGAAAACGAGGATTCGGCGCAGGGTGACTATATTTCCCGAATAAAAAGCACTGTGGGAGAACGGTGCGTGGCTATCGGGGAGATAGGTCTTGACTACCACTATGAGGGATATTCACGGGAAAAGCAGATGCTGCTGTTTGAAAGGCAGCTTGATTTGGCGGCGGAGCTTGATCTTCCCGTGGTAATTCACTCCCGTGATGCCTGTGAGGACACCATGAAATTACTGGAAAAGCATCGCCCCAAGGGAGTAATGCATTGCTTTTCAGGCTCGGCGGAAACCGCTGCGGAGGTGGTTAAGCTGGGTATGTATGTGGGATTTACCGGTGTAATTACTTTCAAAAACGCAAAAAAGGCGAAAAAGAGCGCGGCGGCTGTGCCTATGGACAGACTGGTGATAGAAACCGATTGCCCGTATATGGCGCCCGAACCATACAGAGGAACGAGGAATTACAGCGGAAATTTGGTATACACCGCGGCGGCACTGGCGGAGATAAAGGGAGTGACCTATGAGGAGCTGGTAAAACAGACTGCCGAAAATGCCGAAAGGCTTTATAATATAAAGACACACTCGGAGATGATTTAAATGAAGGATAGCGGTAGGAATATCGCAAAGTGAAGTGCTCCCCTTTTGTTAGACAATGTGGTATAATATAAATATACCAATTAAAAGTCTAATGAAAGGGGATATTTTTATGCCTAAAGGAAAGCCAAACAAAAGGTATACACCAGAATTTAAAATCATGGTTGTAGAAACAATGCAAAAGGAAAAACTGAGCTACAAAGAAATAGAGAGAAGATTTGAATTGCCGCACAGACGAGCCGCCGATTGGGAACGAATCTACCTTGAAGAAGGAAAAGAAGGACTCTATGTTGAAAGAAGAGGACGAAAGTCAACGGGACGCCCTCCAAAACTGAAGAAAGAGGTGGAGGAAGACCTCATCGCAGAAATGCAGTGACTTCGTGCGGAAAATGACTACCTAAAAAAATTGAATGCCTTGGTTGCCGAGAGGGTACGGCA
>MSHL01000038.1 GCA_001941135.1 Ruminococcus sp. Zagget11 | reverse complement strand
ATACGATTTCAATCCACACCCTCCGCATGGAGGGCGACTAAAAGCAGTGATTACGTTAGGGGCTATCTTTTTGATTTCAATCCACACCCTCCGCATGGAGGGCGACATTATTATAAATTTTTACCAAATTAGCATTAATGATTTCAATCCCCACCCCCCGCATGGAGGGCGACTCGACGATGTTATCACGGTGGCAAAGTCACGGTGTGAGATTTCAATCCACACCCTCCGCATGGAGGGCGACTGCAAAATTGCACAATGAATTTTGGTTGTATAATTGTTTTCATCGGCAATTTCAACAAAATATTTTTTTGACCTAAAAAATATCAGTCAGAAAATTAGATAATTTATTCGGAAAACTCGCGTTTTTCATTGCGAAAGAGGCGGCTCTTTTATGCGAGCTTGGCATTCGCAACTAAAAAATCAACGGTTCTTCTACCTTGATAGTGTCCTTTGCGCCAATATGCTCTATCTTTGTTCTGTATTTATCTCCGATATAGTAGAAACGCAGACTGTCTTTATCTTTATCGATTATTTCCGAAAGCTTTTGCTTCACCTCTCTGCTCTTGGCACTGTCCATCACACACTCGAATACCGAATTTTGCACTCTGACTCCGTAATTCAGACATTGCTTTGCTACTTTTCTCAGACGCGCTTTTCCTTCTTTGGTTTCGGTATTTACATCATAGGTTATCAGCACAAGCATTCTTTCAGCACCTCCACATAAATGCGGGATAGCTGTCAATATCCCCTCGGATATATCTTGCAAGAAGCAGTGCCTGCGAATAGGGCAGCATTCCCCATTCTATCTTTTCATCAAGAAATGGGTGTCGGATTTCTTTCTTCTTCCTCTCCTGCCACGCAGTCAAAAATGTTCTCCTTCCATTATCGCTCATTATAACCGAACCGTTTTCCCTCTTTTCAAAGTCTTTACCGGTGACCATTTTCTTGTTAATAAGCGTAAGAACAAAGCGGTCACACATTACCGCACGAAATTCTTCCACTAAATCCAACGCTAACGAGCACCGTCCCGGTCGATCGGTATGCATAACTCCCACATAAGGGTCAAGTCCCACTGCTTCAAGTGCCGAACAACACATATTTGCAGCAAGGGAATAGGAAAAAGACAGCAACGCATTTACGTTATCTTTCGGGGGCCTTTTGTTTCTTCCGGAAAACACAAAATCATCCTTTTGCTGAAAAATCATATCGTCAAAGACCGAAAAATAAACCGATGCCGCTTCTCCCTCTATTCCCCTAAGACTGTCTTTACCGGCAACTGTAACACAATTTTTCAGGGAATTGCACAGCATATCCGTTTTATCGGAGAATTGCTTGCTGTCTATTCTCAATTCATGGTCACGCGCCGTTCGATTCATTAGCCCTATGCTGTTATAAATTTTGCCGGCTATCATATTTCGGGCTATTTTAAGCGAATCCTCGGAATTATCCGCAATTCGGTATTGCTGCCGCCTTAACAGAACATTCCCGTTTATTTCTCCCTGCATTCTGCAAAGAAATCTGCCGTTTCTGTCCATAAAGGTAAGTGAAATGCCCTCAGATGCGCATTTTCCCATAAGCGCCGGTGTTGCTCCGTTCTGCCCAAAGGAAACTATTTCCTGAAGATTATGCAGGGGAATTCTGTTAATTACTTCCCTATTTTCGGAAATAATCACATTCTCACCGTCTAAGGAAAGATATATGTCGGGATTAGTGATATACAGTGTATTAAGTATCCTTTTCATACGACCTAAAGCACTCCTCTCTGCAGTTATCTATCTTACCGAGAATGTAGTCCGCTCCACTTTTATTTTTCATCAGAACAGGCAGACATTTTTCCTTTAGCGAGCAGGCGTTACAAGACCTTGTTCGCTTCACCTTGGGCGTATATTTACGGTCATAAAGCTTGTGCATTTCTTCGATGACATTTTTTGTCCTATCTCGCAAATCGCTGTCAAAATTAACCTTTAACCTCCGTCTGTTTTCTCCGTAAAAGATATATCCAAACGGAATATCACAGCAAAGCATATATTCAAGACACATCGCTTGCGCACACAGCTGCATTATATCGCTTTCGTCCTCTTTCGGCTCTCCCCTTTTATACTCAATGGGAGTAACCGAATATTTTCCGTCCTGTCCGAATACGGATATACCCGAATTATCCTTTCTGAACTCCACCACATCACATTCACCGCTTATTCCAAGCTCAGCGGAGGAGACCGCCATTCCTCGCGTTATGATAAGGTCTCCTCGCTTTTCGTTGAAATCACGGTTATGTACATTCCTGTGCATAATTCTGCCGTCTACAGTGCGCAGATTCTCAGCCCACTGCTGTTCAATATGAATAAGTGCCCACTGACGGCGGCAAAAAATGAAATGCTGTATTCCCGAAAGCATCAGGTAGTCATTTTCACTGTATAGTCCCATATCATCTCAAATCATATACCTCCGGTGTAAGACCCTCAGGCTCCTTGCAGATTATTTCATAATCATCGATAGATGTGGGACGCTGATTTTCATTTTTCTGCTTAATTTCTATGGAACGATGAACCTTTGCGGAGGAGTATTTCGGTGTCTTGGAATCATGCTTCCACCAAAATACCCTGCAAACCTCCATACTGCCTTCGGGACGCGCAGAGGAGCAGTCATTCTCGAAAAGGGTAAGCAGCGCCTGTTTGATTTTCTCTGCGTCCTCATCGGTAAAGCCCGTTTTTTCCGCAAGCTGACAGTTGATAGATCCCTTAAAGCAGTAAAGTCCGAACTCCACCATATGCTTCATACCCATTGTATCGGAGCTTTTGCTTTTCTTTCCGCTCTCACTGTTTACGCTCTTTGTTATCTGCATACTTACGATATCAACCGGTGATGCGCTTACTGCATGGGTTATTGTAACAGGTCCTCTCACTCCTACGGAAACCCCATCGCCCTTAGAAACCTCATCGCCCTTAAATGCAAACACCTGACCGAAACTTCTTACATCAATCCATTTTTCACAAGCAAGCTTGGCGTAAGCCTCATTATCGGTGTTTTTACCGCTGCTGACAGCTTTAAGCTTGGAATATGCCTCCGCTCTTGCCCTAAGGCTGTCGCAGCCGTCGTCGCATCTGTCATTGGACTTGACGAAAATATCCTCTCCCATGTCCTGAAGCCTGTTACGTATTTTTCTCTTGATAGATACGTCTGAAACCTCGCCGTAACCGTCGTTATTCTCCCTTGGACGGTTGCCGTTAAGGGGATCGCCGTTGGGGTTAGCATTTGCTGCGGTGAATATCACCGCGAAATCGATTTTGTTTGAAAGTGTTCCCATGATTAATTTTCCTCCTTGTTATTCTTATCGGATTTGGAATATAACGCGCTGAGCTGACAGTGATAGCCTAAAAGATAGGACGGCGAAAGCTTTCTGTTGTTTTCATAATCCTTTATGTCAAAGTTGTTCATAATCTCCTCTACAGTCTTTGAATAACGTACCTTGCAGGGATATTCGCTTTTGTTGTAGTAATCTACAAGGCGTTCCTCAAGTATCTTCCATGTTTCATAGGGGCGCTCGGAAAATCTCTTCCAATATCTTTTGGCATTTGTTATCCTGCCTTTTTTATCCTTACTCTCGCCCTTTTCCTCCTCGCTGTAGGTGTTATATTCAAGATATTCCGCCGCCGCAAGAAGTCGGCCGTAAAGGTAGCTTCTCTCGCAATTATCCGAATTAAGTGCCATATCGCATTCCTCTCCATTCTCAATAGCTGATTTTCTTATCATTCCGCAAGCGGCTTCAACCACCTTGGAAAAATTATACCTGTTCTTGTATGCCAAAGGATTTGACGCCTTATTCACAAGGGCATTGACCAAATCTCTCGGCACGGGTCGTCCCTCCGTCACGCAGGGAATAAGCCTGCACATATTATCGCGGAGAACATCTTCCTTACACTTAACCGAATCACCTTGCTCCGTTCCCAATGCAAAGTCCGCAATCTCATAAAGTGAGAAGGATTCCACAACCGATTTTCCAAGTTTGCCCTTGAACCTGTACCAGGCAGTATTATTATGCCATTTATTTATATTTTCAAGAAAATCTGAGGTTGCAAGCTCTGTGTACATTACCATGGAAAGTCTTCCTGTGGTTGCGGAATCAAACGCCATAATTATAGTTTTTGAACCGGGATCAAGCAAAGACTTGTTTCCAAACAATGCTCCTCTCAGCTGCTCGCGGTACGCGGGGAATGTGGAGGGCGGTTCGGTTTCGCTATCATCAAAGTCAAAAAAATCATAAGACGATTTAATAACCGACGGTATTTCATTAAGTCCGGTTTCCCAAGCTACCAGCGTCAGCGAGTCTATAGAAACACCCTGTCTTTTGATAATCCATTTCAGAGCATTATGCATTTTCTGGGAGAAATCCTGACTTACGGAAATAGCCTCCTCCTTGCTGCTAAATCTTCCCCGATAGGAAAACCCGCTCTCGTCATTGGATGAAATAAGCTTTGCCTTATCGCCCCCATTACGCAGCTTAGCCGGATGCTTATATGTACATGGAAGCTCCTTTCCTGTAGCATAGCAAATCTGCAAATCCCCAAACCGGCTTGAATTATACGCCGCAAAGCTGTCATATAAGGATTTATCCTTCCATGTGCGACTTTCCAGGGAGAGATCCTTGTAGTTTACACGAAATCTTGCAAAGAAGTCCTGCTGGGCAATTCCATGCATTTTGCTGCCGTCAAGCTCCCCTGTGTCCTCCGCTAAAACAAACACACCCGTTTTCACCAAATCCGCCATAACGCTTTTTTTGCTTATATAAGCGTACAGCGCATCCACAGCTTTGTGACTGTAAGGGGACTCCTTCCATTTTTTCAGTCCCTCCGTATAGGCAGTGAAAAATGCGGAATTATCGGAATTCTTCCCCTTAAAATACGAGCCGTAATCCCCTGCAATATACACCATTTTATCTGCAAAAGGATGAGGTGCTATTCCGGACGAACGGGCGACCGAATCGTCTGTGACGGGAATTATGGTTTCGCCCTGATTCTTTTCGGTAATCCTCGCTGCCGTTACAAAGTTTCCGCTCTCATCAATGGTAATCTCCACCTGTGCATTTTGGGTTGAATGGAAAAGCGGCAGCATTACATTCCCGTTTTCATCAAAACCGCAATAATCGTCATAAAGCTTGTACAGCTCATTTGTCCAGCTCAAATCCATCACCTCCCGCAAGCTCCTCAAGTCCTTCCTCCGAAAGACCGCTGAAATTGCCCTGTTCCACTCCGAATGGCTTGATTTTCATTGCCTTTATGTGCCGCTTTACCGTACACTGCTCCGGGGTAATAAAGTTTATTACCCCGGCGTTCATCACAGGCTGCCATAGGTTTACGGTCATCATGCCCTTATCCTCCTCGGCCACGGCTTCATCGGCGTAGGTTAAGCCGTGGAGCATAAGCCCATAAGGAATCTCGCCCGCTTCGTCATAAGCACCCTTTCCTGCGCCGAAAACACAAGGCTCCACATATGCACTGCACTCGCTTGTCCCAAGGCATGGCGCCCGCCGCCCGCCTCTTTCTATCATTCGCCTTGCGATATTGTGGTGCTTGTGTTCGTTTCTGTCTGCTGCAAGCTCCGGACGATTTAAGTTCCACTCAAAATGCGCCCTCACCTGATACCTTACGTCCTTTAGATAAGTACAGTAGCAAAGGTCATTGCCGCCGCCGTATTTTATCGGACGTATTCCCTTGCGTTCATAGGTAATTTTGTTCATAACCCTCACCGAGTCGATAACCCATACTATGGTGGGTTTCCAGTACACGCTTTTAAGGATACCCTTTAGTGCCTCGTAGGTCGGAATTGGGTAGGACATCTTTTCCCCTCCGGGTCGGGTTAGGATGTCCGAAAACAGTGCATAATCGCCGTAAACGCAAAACTCAACGGTGTTTCTGTGTTTTACCGGTTCCAAAGAAATCACTCCTTTATTATTCTATTATATTTATGTAATACCACGTGCCGCTTGTTTTGTCAAGGGCTTTTTTCCAATTCAGCAAATTTTACAAAAGGTTCATTGATACTTTGTACAGTTGTGTTATAATATAACTGTCACCGATAATCGGTGTGGATTGAAACTATTATATTTATATAATGTCAATTTCCTTGTACCGCATGACCAACCTCATGCGGTACTTTTTTATCAGTACATATAACTCTCTTGATTTTTTCTCGGATATACCGTAATCCATGTTGTAATCGGCATCATTTGCCAAGGCAAAAGCTTCGCTGTTTCCAAGCTCGGTTATTCTACCGTTATCAAAAAGCTTTTCGTATGCCTCCGGATATAGGCTTACCGTATACCTTTGCGCTTTTCTGCGCAAGCGCATAATCTGCGATAAATCCACCGCACCTGCAAGCTCCTCGATGATTTTCCTTGCTTCATCGTTGTAAGGCACAATAACGCCGCGCGTGTTGTCGGCTATAACCTCAAATCGTCTGCCTGCCTCGGCAAAGGATTGGGGTGCTGTGCATTTTGCTTTACTTCCCCTCTCACATGCCTCGACACGGCTCTTATTGTCGGAAAGGAGATCCAACAATGAAATCCCCTTATCAAGCGGATAGCTGAGACGATCCTTATCCCCCGCTTCCTTGTAAAGCGATGTGAAATACTGTTCCATATTAGAAATGTCGGTAAGCTCCTTATCGTTAGCACCTATTATACGCTGTGTTATAGACTGTGCCGTTTCTATCTGCCGGAGCGGGCCTAATTCTTCGTCCTTTATTTTTATAACATAAACGGGACTGCACTCATATTCACCGTGACGGTTGCATCTTCCCGCCGCCTGCGCCACATTATCCGCGCCCGCCAGAGAACGCACCACGCACCTAAAGGAAATATCCATTCCCGCCTCAATAAGCTATGTGGTAACACATATAAGCGGTTTTTCCTCTTTTAACAGTTGTCTTATTTCATTCAATGTGTCCTCCCTGTGCTTCGGACACATTGAAGTACTTAAATGCCTTACCTCAATTCCGTCGGAGCTTTCGGAAAGACGGCGGTACAGATCTGCGGCGATTTTCTTTGTGTTCACGATAATCAGCAGATTACCGTTTTCACGGAATTTTTCCAAGCAAAAATCCGCCGTCTGCTCTGTGCTGTAGCCAATGTCCGTGATAATAGGAATAATTTTCGTTCGCTTAAAGGCGTTGAAGTCCTCTGTATAATCCCCTGTCATGCTGTCTTCCTTATCCATGTTTAAGGGAAGCAGCTTT
Organism: Ruminococcus sp. Zagget11; assembly: GCA_001941135.1. Taxonomy (GTDB): domain Bacteria; phylum Bacillota; class Clostridia; order Oscillospirales; family Ruminococcaceae; genus Huintestinicola. Next base: position 2,422 of record MSHL01000038.1, on the reverse strand, counting down.
TTATTGGTGCTTTCATCTAAAACAGGCTGGGTAGCCGAGCAAAGGACTATGGTGCTTTTGCAAACCTCCGAAAGAAAATTCATGGCCAGATTAAAGAGATTTACGCATTTAAGCGGTATCGACTGTATTTCATCTATAATAATTACGGAATTTGCAAGGCAATGTGTTCTCCTTACCGAGGACATTTTCCCTAAAAACAGTGTGTTCAAAAACTGCACCATAGTAGTAGCTATAACCGGTCTGTCCCATCTTTCACACTTAAGCTCATACTCGGCAAGCTCCTCCCGACCGCTGATATCCGCCGCAAAGTCGGAGTGATGCTCCAAAAACATATTTTCGTCCCCGACAATTGACCTGAGAACGGAGCTGTTTTGCTCTAAGATAGACATAAAGGGCGCAATGTAGAAAATTCTCCTCTTTGAATACCGTCTGCAATAATCGGCTGCAAATCTGATTGACGCCACAGTCTTCCCTCCGCCTGTGGGGACAACAAGTCTGCATATACCCCTTTCCTTTTTGGCAAACTCCACACACCTGTCGGAAATATCCATTCGTGCAAGGGAAATTTTATCCGTCAGCTTTCTAAAACCACTGCACATAATTTCTATATTTTCCTGCATATTCTCCCAAACCCGATACGGCTCATAGGTACACCCAAGGCTCTCTCCCGCTTCAAAGTCGGCGGTATCGGTTCTGTCGCCGTCCACAAGCGCCGACAGGAGAATCCTTTCAGCCATTCCCAAATAAAAGCGCCCTGCCTTAGAACGAGATTCGCACTTTAAAGCAATACCGTTTATCTTCCTTTCCAAATCCTTTACTTCGGTTATCGCCTCGCCGAACAGCTTCTTTAACTCGTCATTCCCGCAAATATCCGTGATACCCGCCTTGATTTCGTCAAACCTTTCGTTTTTTGAAATTCTTTTAACAAAATAATCCATATACTCGTCATTAATCCAGTTATGAAGTCCGTGATGGGAAATAATAACTCGTCCGATAAGAGCCGCGGTAAATTCGCCAATACCTCCGACCCCCGCAAATTCGGTTATGTACCTTGCTCCGGAGTAGCTGTGATCTATTTCCCCACGTGAAAAGCCGCCCCTTGAATGGATATACTCGTTAAAATCAAAGGTAAGCTTACCACTGTCGTGAAGTATTCCCGCAATCTTGGCGAGGGCGGACATATTAAAATCCTCCGCATATTCCCCGGCAATCCTGCTGACATTTTCGCAATGCTCACGAACGGTTTGTTCGGCGTTATCCGATCCGCGAATATGTGCTGCGTAATCCGAACTGTTCATATTTACATCAAACCCCTTATTCGAGAATAGAAAATTGAGAATAGAGAATGGAAATTCCCCTTATTCGAGAATAGAAAATTGAGAATAGAGAATGGAAAATCCCCCTATTCGAGAATAGAAAATTAAGAATAGAGAATGGAAATTTCACCCTATTCGAGAATAGAAGATAGAAATATTACCTGCTCATTGCATTGAAAGCAATTCAAAAATAAAGTTACGGGTTAAACCGTTCTATCCTCTTGTTTCTATCCTCTATCTTCCATTACAGCACAATTTTATAATAAATTCAACATATGCCGTCCCAACGGGCTGCAAGTCACAATTCCCCCTTAAATCGCGAAACAAAGCCGTTTGATAAACATTTGACTAAATAAATCGGGCTTATAAGGGAGATTAAAGGCGACAAAAAAGACCCCTTTTGAAAAATAAAAATTGAGAATAGAGAATGGAAACATTACCCTTTCGTCGTATTGAAAGTGCTTCAAAGATAAGATAACGGTTCATTACTTCTTCTATTCTCTTGCTTCCATCAACTCACATTTAATAATTTTATTAAAATTTAATTTGCTTTTTTAATATTATTGAGCTACTAGAGGCAAGAGGATTAGAGGCAAGAAGCAAGAGTACAAGCTCCGCTACTTTATTTTTGAAATGCTTTCAATGCAATGAGCAGGTAATATTTCTATCTTCTATTCGCAATTATCTATTCTCAAATAGGGCAAAATTTCCATTCTCTATTCTCAATTATCTATTCTCTAATAGGGCAAGAAGCAAGAAGAATAAGCCCTTTTACTTTATTTTTGAAGTGCTTTACTTATAACTAACAGGTGAAAATTCTTGCCCTACTAGAAGCAAGAGGATTAGAAGCAAGAAGCAAGAAGAATAAGCCCTTTTACTTTATTTTTGAAGTGCTTTACTTATAACTAACAGGTGAAAATTCTTGCCTCTTACCTCTTAATTTCTTGCTTCTAATAGGGCAAGAAGCAAGAGTACAAGCTCCGCTACTTTATTTTTGAAATGCTTTACTTGTAATTAACATGTGAAAATTCTTGCCTCTTGCTTCTTAATGTCTTGCTTCTAGTAGCTCCTTTAATAATTTTATTATAGCAACCATCAAAAAACGT
>MSHL01000037.1 GCA_001941135.1 Ruminococcus sp. Zagget11 | reverse complement strand
GACCTTATTAATGCCCTAAGATATAATCTTTCCACCGTCTGCTCGGAGCTTACCGGCTACAGCTTTACCTACTTTTCCACATCAACGCACGCGTACATATTTATAATCCTTGTGTTTGTACTTGCTCTTTCACTACCGCTGTGCTTTCTCCTCAGAAATGAGGAATGGGTCAGGAGCTTTGGTAGGACTGCTGTGGGTAAAATAAAGGGCTTTCTGAAGAATTTGAATTTTCTCGCCCTGCTTATGATTATCTCATTTCTTTGCGTGACATTAATTATTTCCTTTTCTGTCAACGTTATGAGTATGAATATTTATATGGATAGGTATTTCTTCTTCGTAATGCCTTGGATTGCGTTGCTGATTGTATATATTTTGACTACTGTTATTAAGTGGGTAAAACCGTTGAGAAGGTATTCCGAACTGATTGCCGTGTTTGTTTGCCTGACCTTTGCTTCACTCACTATCATTAATAATATTTATTATGATGGGCGCCACGTTACTTTCGTAAAGTATGTCGAGCGCAGCACCGTGCTTGGCGAGGGCAATATTGCTTCTACATGCAGCGAGGGCAGCGAGCACTTAGTTATCACAAGTACTTATTGGCATATAGTACCTTTGTCAAATCAATTTATAGGCTGCGGACGGGAATTTACAACCATGCTCGATGAAATGTCGGAATATGCCGAGGAGATAGGAGAAATTGATTACAGCAAGGATTGCTATGTGGTCTTATCTATCAGGTCTATCCCCAACGTGGATGTTATAACGAATATTATCGAGGGTTCGGATGAAAGCTCGCAGGATATATTGGATGCAAATGTCGGCGCATCAACTACTATCAATTTCAGCAAATCGGATGAAGATGAGGAAACGGAACAAGCAACAAGAGGTAATTTATTGACAATTATTGAAAGGATAGAGGCGCTTTTTCCGGGACACAAGCTTGAGTATTACGGTTATGAAATCAATATCTGGGACGGATATATTATATTCCGGATAGTTCTCGAAGATGAATTTCAGGATGTTTTTATTCAGTATTATGACCGTAACGGAAATTACCTTTGCTTAAACCGTGAAATGCTTGAGGAAATGTACTCCGAATGATAGAGAATAGGAGGTCTGACAGGTGACAGGGATTCCGGTGTTATTTGTAATTGTTCCATGCTACAACGAGGAGAAAGTGCTGCCGATTACGTCAGAAATTTTCCTCGATAAGATTAATTTCCTAATATCCGAGGGGAAAATCTCCGATGCCAGCCGCATTATGTTTGTGAATGACGGTTCGACGGACAACACATGGAGAATTATAACTGACTTTGCAAAGAAAGATGCGCACTTTATCGGTATTTCCCAAAGCAGAAACCGCGGGCATCAAAATGCTGTTTTAGCAGGTCTTATGGAAGCAATGGATAAGTGCGATATTACAATTTCAATCGATTGTGACGGACAGGACGATATAAACGCTATGGACGCGATGATTGATGCATATGCCGATGGCTGTGAGGTTGTATACGGCGTTCGCAGCAAGCGCGATACGGATACCGTTTTCAAACGTACTACAGCCCAAGGTTTTTATAAGCTGCTTAATAGTATGGGCGTTGAGGTTGTGTACAATCATGCCGACTACAGACTTATCAGCAATCGTGTAATCCGCGAGCTTGCAAATTTTGGCGAGGTAAATATTTTTCTTAGAGGAATGGTACCGCTTGTGGGGTTTAAGAGTACAAGCGTCTACTATGAAAGAAACGAGCGTATTGCCGGCAAAAGTCATTACCCTTTGAAAAAAATGCTGGCACTTGCCATTGACGGTATTACCAGTCTGTCGGTTAAACCAATTCGCTTTATAAGCGGGTTTGGAATAGTTTTGTCGGTGATAAGCTTTATTGGAATAATATGGGCAATCGTTAATGCTGTCAGGGGTACAGTTGTATCGGGCTGGGCATCAACCATCTGTATAGTCTGCTTCATAGGAGGAATCCAGCTTCTGTGCCTGGGCGTTATAGGTGAGTATATCGGGAAGATATACCTTGAAACCAAGCACCGTCCTCGTTATATTATAAGTGAAAGAACCTATAATGACGAAAAAAGTCCCATTGATTTATTATCCCCTCTGCCGCGTCGGAGGGGATTTTGATTTTCTCACCTTACGGTATGAAAATCAAGCACAGCTGTGATGAAATGAGCGTAAAACAAAAACACGCAGGAGATAAGTGGACTTATCTTCTGCGTGTTAATTTCAATCATCATTACTTATCGATAATAATCGATTTACCTGTCATTTCCTTTGGCTGCTCCAGTCCCATTATTTTTAGCATGGAGGGGCAAAGGTCGGCAAGCACGCCGCCCTCTCTTACGTTGCAGTCGTAGCCTACTACAATAAAGGGTACAGGGTTTGTGGTGTGCGCTGTGAAGGGTGAGCCATCCGCTTCCATAAGCTTATCGGCATTGCCGTGGTCGGCTGTGATTATAGCCGCACCGCCCTTGGCAAGTATAGCGTCAACCATTCTTCCCACACAGGTATCGACAGCTTCAACCGCTTTCTTTGCGGCATTGAAAATACCCGTGTGACCGACCATGTCGCAGTTAGCGTAGTTAAGGATAATGGTGTCGTACTTGTCGGAGTTGATAGCATCCACAACGGCATCCGTTACCTCGTAAGCACTCATCTCCGGCTTAAGGTCAAAGGTGGGTACATCGGGGGATTTTATGAGGATTCTGTCCTCTCCCTCGAACTGCTTCTCCTCGCCGCCGTTGAAGAAGAAAGTAACATGGGCGTATTTCTGGGTTTCCGCTATTCTAAGCTGCGTTTTGCCAAGCTTTGACATATATTCGCCGAAGGTCATGGTGAGCTGCTCGGGAGGGAATGCAACCAGTACGTTGGGCATTGTGGCATCATACTGCGCCATGCATACAAATGTGGTTTCAAAATATCCCTTGGGACGCTCAAAGCCTGTGAAATCGGGATCCACAAAGGCTCTTGTTATCTGTCTTGCACGGTCGGGACGGAAGTTGAAGAATACAACGCTGTCCCCCTCCTTTACAGTGCCGCCCTTGTCTATTACAGTGGGGAGCATAAATTCATCGGTGACACCGTTTGCATAGCTGTTCTTAATAGCCTCAACGGGATCGCTTTCGCAAACGCCCTCGCCCATGACCATAGCCTTGTAAGCCTTTTCCACTCTGTCCCAAGCGTTATCTCTGTCCATAGCGTAAAATCTTCCGGAAATGGTTGCAATCTTGCCCACGCCTATCTTGTTAAGCGTTGTAACGGCTTCCTCCATAAATTCCGCTGCGGATGACGGGGGAACATCTCTTCCGTCAAGGAAAGCGTGAACGTAAACCTTGTCAATGCCGTTCTTTGCGGCAAGCTCAGCAAGTCCGTACATATGCTCCATATGGCTGTGTACTCCTCCGGGGGAGAGAAGTCCCATAAGGTGAAGTGCGCTGCCCTTTTCCTTGCAGTTTTCGACTGCCTTTACCAAAGCGGGATTCTCAAAGAATTCTCCGTCCTTAATCGACTTGGAAATTTTAACAAGCATTTGATAAACAATACGGCCCGCACCGATATTGGTGTGACCTACCTCGGAATTACCCATCTGTCCGTCGGGCAGACCCACGTCAAGACCGGATGCGCCGATTATGGTGTGGGGGCACTCCCTCATGTATTTATCCAAATTAGGCTTGTTTGCTGCGGCAATGGCGTTTCCGTAGGTGTCGTTGTTAATGCCGAAGCCGTCCATTATAATAAGAGTAACAGGTCTTTTGCTCATTGATACATACCTCCGTTTTTCAGGTTTCCCTGTGCTAACAATTGTGTAATAGCTATGCGTTGACCTATGATGCCCACAGGTCAACGCTTATTGATAAATCAGCCCTCAACAGCTGCCTGAACGATTACGTTGAAATCCTCAGCCTTGAGTGATGCGCCGCCGATAAGTCCGCCGTCAACATCGGGCTTTGAAAGCAGCTCCGCGCAGTTCTTTGCGTTCATGGAACCGCCGTACTGAATGGTAACAGCGTCTGCTGTAGCGTTGTCATAAAGCTTTGCAAGGGTAGCACGGATAAATGCGCAAACCTCCTGCGCCTGATCGGCGGTAGCGGTCTTGCCTGTGCCGATAGCCCAAACAGGCTCGTAAGCGATAATGGCCTTTTTAACGTCCTCAGCGGAAATATCTGCAAGATCAAGCTTAATCTGTCTTGAAATAACCTCCTCGGTGATATTAGCCTCGCGCTCCGCAAGCAGCTCGCCTACGCAAACTATGGGCTTGAGCCCTCCTGCAAGGGCAGCCTTTGTTCTCTTGTTTACGGTTTCATCGGTTTCACCGAAATACTGTCTGCGCTCGGAGTGACCCACTACAACATATTCCGCACCCACCTCGCTGAGCATATCTGCGGAAATTTCACCGGTATAAGCGCCGCTCTTTTCAAAGTGAACGTTCTCTGCGCCAACCTTGATATTGCTGCCTGCTGTAACGGCTACAGCGGTTTCCAGATTGGTAAAGGGAACGCAGGCTATTACCTCGATTTTGTCCTTGGCATTGGCTACAAGGGGAATTATAGCCTCAAGGAGAGCCTTTGCCTCGGGACGGGTTTTATTCATTTTCCAGTTTCCTGCAATAACAGCTTTTCTGAGATTTTTGTTCATAAAACATTTGCTCCTTTTCACACATAAAGCGGACGAGGGGAAGCCCCACCCGCCGTGATAGATTTTACGCCTTTTCGGCAATTACAGCAACGCCGGGGAGAGCCTTACCCTCAAGGTATTCCAGTGATGCGCCGCCGCCGGTGGAGATGTGGGACATCTTATCGGCAAAGCCAAGCTGCATAACGGCTGCTGCGGAGTCACCGCCGCCTATAATGGTGGTGGCATCGGTATCTGCGAGAGCCTTTGCAACGGCAATAGTACCCTTTGCAAGAACAGAGTTCTCGAATACACCCATAGGACCGTTCCATACTACGGTCTTAGCGGACTTAACAGCCTCGGCGAAAAGCTCAGCGGTCTTAGTGCCGATGTCAAGACCCATCTTTTCAGCGGGAATCTTGTCGGAATCCACATATTCAACTGCAATATCACCGTCAATAGGATCGGGGAAGGAAGCGGCTACAGCGGTATCAACAGGGAGCAGAAGCTTCTTGCCCAGCTTTTCAGCCTTTTCCATCATTTCCTTGCAGTAATCGATTTTCTCATCATCAACGAGAGATGTACCAACCTCATAGCCCTTAGCCTTGAGGAATGTGTAAGCCATACCTCCGCCTATGATAAGGGTATCGCACTTTTCAAGGAGGTTGGAGATAACATTCAGCTTGTCTGCAACCTTAGCGCCGCCGAGAATAGCTACAAAGGGTCTTACAGGGTCTTCAACGGCATTGCCCAGATACTGTATTTCTTTCTGCATAAGGTAGCCTACAGCGGTTTCCTTTACAAACTTGGTAACGCCTGCGGTGGAAGCGTGCGCTCTGTGAGCGGAGCCAAAAGCGTCCATTACGAAAACCTGGTTATCAACGAGGTCTGCAAGCCCTTTGGAGAAGTCCTCGCCGTTCTTGGTTTCCTCTGCACCTCTGAAACGGGTATTTTCGAGAACGACAATTTCACCCTCGTTCATCTCTGCAACAGCTTTCTTTGCATTGTCGCCAACAACGGTATCGTCCTTTGCGAAGATAACCTTTGTATCAACGAGCTGAGCCAGTCTTTCAACTGCGGGAGCGAGAGAGAACTTATCCTCGGGACCGTTCTTGGGCTTGCCTAAGTGAGAGCAAAGAACAACCTTACCGCCGTCTGCGATAAGCTTTTTAATAGTGGGGAGAGCAGCAACGATTCTGTTGTCGTTGGTAACCTTGCCGTCCTTAAGGGGAACGTTGAAATCAACTCTTACCAGAACCTTTTTGCCTTTAACGCTAATGTCGTCAACAGTAACCTTGTTTAATCCTGCCATTGGTATGACATCCTTTCATAATACATTTTCTATCGGCGCTGAATTGTCATTCAAACGTCACTACCAATATTGTATACCATTTCAATGATTTTTTCAAGTGGCTTTACAAAATATTTACCGCAAAAATATACTTTTTGCGGCGGGAGGGCAATAATCGGTAATTTCCTTAAACTGTTTACAAAAAATTCCGTTCCGCACTCCTTGACAAATGGGACGATTTAGTTTATAATGTCATAGATAGGACACGATTGAGCTTGACATATGGCTATAATACTTCTTTCAAAGGAGATAATTATTTATGGTAAGGATTAAATCAAAAATACTGTCCCTTTTACTTGCATCGGCTATGAGCCTTTCTGTAATGCCCGGAGTTACGGCATTTGCCGCGGAAACCCGTGGGGATACCTCTGTTACCTATTCCGATGATATGGACTACGGGGATCTTACCGAAAAGGAAATGGCTTGCGCGGAGGAAATATTGAATGCACTTGTGAACTACAAGTCTACATACACTCCCCAAGGAGTGGTTTCAAGCAATTACCCTGAAATAATAATCGATGTGAGCAGCTATAATTTACGGTACGAGCGCTGGAATAAGGTGCGCTCCATGATTTCATATACGCACCCTGAGCTTTTTCACATTAATATGAAAACCGTGGGTATCAGATATAACGAGGACAATGAGGATATTGTCAGAACCGTTGCCTTTACCTATGTCATAGATAAGGATGATTACAGCGATGCAAAGGAAAGGTTCGATGATGCGGTTGATACCCTTGTCGACTCCGTTCCCGATGGTCTTACAAAGGCTGAAATTGCCCTTTATGTACACGATTATATCATAACGAGATGTGTATACAACGATTCCGATATACAGCATACCTACTCCGCAACCTACAGAACCGTCGAGGGACTAAAAAAATATGAACATAAGTATTATGACGGCACGGACGGCACAGCCTACGGTGCACTTGTGGACGGCGAGGCAACCTGTGCGGGATATTCCCTTGCTTATATGTATGTTATGGAAAAGCTGGGTATAGACTGCATATGCGTTGTCAACGACGACCATGTTTGGAATATGATTAAGATAGGCGACAGTTGGTATCATGTTGACGTTACATCCGACGACCGACAGAATGTGTCCGAGTATAAATCCCAAGTGCGTCATGATTACTTCCTGTTAAGCGATGATTCCATAAAGGGGAAAAGCTCCTATCATAAGGAATGGTACTTTGGCGAGGAAGCAAGCAGCACTAAGTATGAGGGCAGATTTTGGTCAACCGCAAATACGGCTCTTGTATACGACAGCGGCGATAAGATATGGTACGCCTGCAATGAAAAGGGTATAGTGTCCTATAGCTTTAAGACGGGTAAATATAAGCTGATTTATTCATTTGACGAAAAATGGAAAACAAAGAGCGGCACGAAAAAGCTGGTAAATCCCATGGGCTCTGTTTGCGCCTACGAAGATTATATCTACTTTAACTCGGGAAGCGCTGTCTACTCCTATAAGCCCTCTGACGGGACAATAAAGAAAATCTACACAAGCTCCGTCTGCGCAGACGGCGAAAAGCAGATATACGATATGTATATCTCCTCCGGAAAGCTGTATTTAGGTGTTGCGGCATCCTATGGCGATACACTGAAATACTATAGGCTGGCGTTATCGTGAGTGAAGTCAAATAAATACGGGACTGTACCGCAAGATACAGTCCCGATTTTTTCGCCGATATATTAATGATAAGCACTTCCGAATTTATCATAGAAGCGGTAAAGTAAGGAAATTGCCGATTTAATCTTAGTTAGACGCTCTGATAATGAAAGGTGAAAGTGCGTTTGCAAGCGCAATTGCGGGCATTGTTTGCAGCCAAATACGACCGGGACCCGTTACTCTTGTGTTGAAAAGCCCCTCGCCGCCGAAAATAGCATTTCCCACGTCCCTTACGGTTTCGATATCCATGGAGCAGGTAGCGTCCATTGCCGCAAGATAGCCTGTATCTATAAGCATTGATTGACCTGCTGCAAGACTGTATTCGCACACACAGCCGTCAATTTCGATGAAAACAATTCCTGCGCCTGAAAATCTCTGCATTATAAAGCCCTCTCCGCCGAAAAAGCCTGCGCCGAGCTTTTTCTGAAAGAATATATCCATAGAAACTCCCGGAGTGCTTACGAGGTAAGCGGACTTCTGTGCTACAATGGGTGTTGCGGAAACGTCAACGCACATGATATCTCCGGGGAAAGAGGATGCAAAGGCGATTTCACCGCTTCCGCCTTGGGCGGTATATGTATTTCTGAAGATGGATTCGCCTGTTACCGCACTTCTTGCCACCTTTCCGAGAGCGCCGAGAACACCGCTTCCGCCGTTTCCACCAAAGTTGGTTTTCATTTCCATTGTGGGTGTCATCCACGCCATAGCGCCCTTTTGACACTCGATGGATTCACCGGGATTCAGCTTGCAGATAAGCACCGGGAGAGGTGCGTTTTTTACTTGATATTGCATATCGATATACCTCCATTTTCCTTTTATCATGAATAGTCTTGATATATTGTATGGGCTTTAACCCATAATAATCCGTCAATTTTTCCTAAAAACTGCTCCGTCATATTGCAGCATATAACGGAGCAGGGAATTATATTTGCTTAAAGAATAGTGCGGTTATTACTGCATATCCTTAATTGCAGCCTGCGCAGCGGCAAGTCTTGCAATAGGCACACGGAAAGGTGAGCAGGAAACATAGTCCATACCCAGCTTGTGGCAGAACTCAACAGATGTGGGATCGCCGCCGTGTTCGCCGCATATACCGATGTGCATTTCGGGTCTTACAGCCTTACCCATCTTAACAGCCATATCCATCAGCTTGCCGACACCAACTTGGTCGAGCTTAGCGAAAGGATCGTTCTCGAAGATCTTTGCATCGTAGTAAGCGGTGAGGAACTTGCCTGCATCATCTCTGGAGAAGCCGAAGGTCATCTGTGTAAGGTCATTTGTACCGAAGCAGAAGAATTCAGCCTCCTTGGCAATGTCGTCAGCGGTGAGAGCGGCTCTCGGGATTTCAATCATGGTACCTACCTGATACTTGAGGTCAGCGCCTGCGTTCTTGATTTCCTCATCCGCAACCTCCACAACTATATCCTTAACGAACTTAAGCTCCTTAACCTCGCCAACCAGCGGGATCATGATTTCGGGAGTAATGTTCCAATCGGGGTGAGCGTTCTTTACGTTGATAGCTGCACGGATTACGGCTCTTGTCTGCATCTTGGCAATTTCGGGGTATGTTACTGCAAGACGGCATCCTCTGTGACCCATCATGGGGTTGAACTCGTGGAGAGATGCGATAATAGCCTTGATGGTTTCAACGGACTTGCCCTGAGCCTTAGCCAGTGCCTCAATGTCAGCCTCTTCTGTGGGAACAAACTCATGGAGAGGAGGATCAAGGAATCTGATAGTAACAGGATTGCCCTCAAGTGCTTCGTAGAGCTTTTCAAAGTCAGCCTGCTGCATAGGAAGAATCTTAGCAAGAGCAGCTTCTCTTTCCTCAACGGTATCGGAGCAGATCATTTCTCTGAATGCAGCGATTCTGTCGGGATCGAAGAACATATGCTCGGTACGGCAAAGACCGATACCCTCTGCGCCAAGCTCTCTTGCTTTCTTAGCGTCTGTGGGTGTATCAGCGTTGGTTCTTACCTTGAGAACTCTGTACTTATCAGCCCAGCCCATGATTCTGCCGAACTCGCCTGCGATCTGTGCGTCAACGGTATCGATAACGCCCTCGTAGATATTACCGGTAGAACCGTCAATGGAGATGTAGTCGCCCTCGTTGAATACCTTTCCGTCAAGGGCGAACTTCTTGTTAGCCTCGTCCATAACGATTTCGGAGCAGCCGGATACGCAGCATGTACCCATTCCTCTTGCTACAACCGCAGCGTGGGAGGTCATACCGCCTCTTACGGTAAGTATACCCTGAGCAGCCTTCATACCTGTGATATCCTCAGGTGAGGTTTCTAGACGAACGAGTACAACCTTTTCGCCTCTCTTGTTCCAAGCCTCTGCGTCATCGGCGGTGAATACTACCTTACCGCAAGCGGCTCCGGGAGATGCGCCCAGACCCTTGCCTATGGGCTTAGAAGCCTTAAGTGCCTTAGCGTCGAACTGGGGGTGGAGAAGTGTATCGAGGTTTCTGGGGTCGATCATTGCAACAGCTTCCTGCTCGGTTCTCATGCCCTCGTCAACAAGGTCACAAGCAATCTTCAGCGCAGCCTGAGCGGTTCTCTTACCGTTACGGCACTGGAGCATATAAAGCTTGCCGTTCTCAACGGTGAACTCCATATCCTGCATATCGCGGTAGTGTGTTTCCAGGTTATCGCAAACCTTGATGAAGTCGCTGTATGCCTGGGGGAACTTTTCAGCCATCTGGGAGATAGGCATAGGAGTACGAACGCCTGCAACAACGTCCTCGCCCTGTGCGTTGGTAAGGAACTCACCCATAAGCTTCTTCTCGCCTGTAGCAGGGTCACGGGTAAATGCAACGCCTGTACCGGAGTTGTCGTTAAGGTTACCGAATACCATAGGCATTACGTTTACGGCTGTACCCCAGCTGTAAGGAATATCGTTGTCACGGCGGTATACGTTTGCACGGGGGTTATCCCAAGAACGGAATACTGCCTTGATAGCCTCGTTAAGCTGAACCTTAGGATCGGAGGGGAAGTCGGAGCCGATCTTGCTCTTGTATTCAGCCTTGAACTGCTCAGCCAGCTCCTTAAGATCAGCGGCGGTAAGCTCAACGTCGTAAACAACGCCTCTTTCAGCTTTCATCTTGTCGATAAGCTCTTCAAAATATTTCTTTCCTACTTCCATTACAACGTCGGAGAACATCTGAATGAATCTTCTGTAGGAGTCATATACAAATCTTTCAAATTCGGGTGTGGGGTTCTGCTTGATCATAGCAGCCACAACATCGTCGTTAAGACCCAAGTTAAGGATAGTATCCATCATACCGGGCATAGATGCTCTTGCGCCGGAACGAACGGAAACAAGCAGAGGATTCTCAAGATCGCCGAACTTCTTGCCGTTGATCTCTTCCATCTTCTCAACGTAGCTCATGATTTCGCTCATGATGTCATCGTTGATCTTTCTGCCGTCATCATAATACTGAGTACAAGCCTCGGTGGAAATTGTAAAACCCTGGGGAACGGGAAGACCTATCTTAGTCATTTCCGCAAGGTTGGCACCCTTACCGCCGAGAAGCTCTCTCATGTTTGCATCGCCTTCTGAGAACAGATAGCAATATTTTTTAGCCATTGGTTTTATACCTCCGTTAAAATAATTTTCACAGGCAATGACGCCCCTTTCGACCGTCTGTGGGCGGTGGGGGGCAAATTCCGCAAATGCAAATGAAATCCCTTATTGGAAAGCATTTACAGGAATTAATGACAGACAACAGTCATTCATCTTTGCCTTGAACACAATTATATTATAACAGATATTCGCTTGTATTTCTACTGTGCAAACAATGAAAATTATTGAAGTGTTTTTTGGCTATTTTACACAAAATAATCCGGAAATGACTTTTAAGAAAATTTTTTACTTAAAAAGTGCTTGAAAATACATAATCATTGTGGCATAATAGTAGTATTAGTTGTCGGAGAAAGCTGTCGGCTGTGTGCTGTGACATACGGCTATCGGCGGCGAATAACTATAACTCACGACTGATGTCCCCCGCCTCTTCAGGCGGGGGAGCATACGGTCTTTCAGTGGGGGATACAATCCCCCACTGAAACCCCTAAGGGGCTAACGCCCCCCAGTCGTTCGTTAAATGACGGGGCGATGCCCCTTATTGAATTATGGAGGATATTTTCATGGGTAATACCGATAGTGCCGTACCTACGCAAAACAGGGCGATATGCGCCGTTGTTTTGGCGGGCGGACAAGGAAAAAGAATGAAATCGGATCTTCCCAAGCCTATGTTTGAGGTGCTGGACACGCCTATGCTTGACTGGGTGCTTGACGCCTGCTCTCAATCGGGAATATCGGACGTGTGCGTTGTGACGGGATTTAATCACGGCGTGATTGAAGCACACCTTGACGGAAGATGCGAAACCGTGCTGCAAAGCGAGCGCAGGGGTACGGGTCATGCAGTTATGATGACAAGGAAGTGGCTTTCCCGCTTTCCCGAATCGGATGTGCTTATACTTAACGGCGATGCGCCCTTTATCGACTGCGAAACCATTTTAGGCGCGCTTTGGCAGCACCGCCACAAGGGCAATGCCGTCACGGTTATTACGGCGAGCATAGACAATCCCGACGGATACGGGCGGATTTTGCGAAGCGAAAACGGAATAAGCGGGATAATCGAGGACAGGGACGCTTCCCCCGAGCAGAGGAAAATCACCGAGATAAACAGCGGTGCCTATTGGTTCGATACAAAGCAGCTTCTTTATGCTCTGGACAGGATAAAATCCAATAATTCCCAAGGGGAATATTACCTGACGGATTCGGTTTTCATTCTTTTGTCGGCGGGTTTTCGTGCAGATGCATATATTTCCGCAAATTCCAACGTGGTTTTAGGTGCAAATGACAGAAAAGGTCTTTTGCTGTTGAATAATACCGCAAGATTTGATATAATTAACAGGATGATGGATGAGGGAGTTGAGTTCATCTGCACCGACGGAGTTACAATCGGCAAGAATGTCTGTGTGGGCGCGGGAACGAAAATCCTACAGGGCGTTATTCTGAAAGGAAAGACGGAAATCGGCGAAAACTGTGTGGTGGGTCCCAACTGCATTATCGAAAACTGCAAAATCGGTTCGGGAGTTGTCCTTAACAGTGTTCAAGCGTATGACAGCGAGGTGGAAAGGGGCGCTAGGATAGGTCCCTTTGTACAGCTTCGTCCCGGAAGCAGGATAGGCGCGGGAGTTAAGATAGGGAACTTTGTGGAGATAAAAAATTCCACTATCGGGGAGGATACCTCCGTTTCGCACCTTACCTATGTGGGAGATTCGGACGTGGGCTGCGGAGTTAATTTCGGCTGCGGTGTAGCTACCGCCAACTATGACGGGGAAAACAAGTACCGCACCACTATCGGAAACGATGCATTTATCGGCTGCAATACAAATCTTATTGCCCCGGTGAGGATCGGAAACGCCGCTTATACCGCTGCCGGCTCTACCATAACCAAGGACGTACCCGACGGCGCTCTTGCGATTGAGCGTGGAGAAGCAAGGGTAATACATGATTACGGCACAAAGCGCCTAAAGGCAAGAATTGTTAAAAGAACCGGAAAACAATAAATCCGGTTGATATAGACGGACTGCCATGCAGACTGTCATCATTATCCATAGAAAGGAATTGTTAAAATGAATCTACACGGCAAGGATATTAAAATTTTCACAGCCAATTCCAACCCAAAGCTGGCGCATGAAATAGCGCAGTCGTTGGGACTTCCCATAGGGCAGTCGGAGGTCGTTACCTTTTCGGACGGAGAAATAAGCGTGTCCATTAAGGAAAGCGTAAGAGGTTCGGACGTATTTGTAGTGCAGTCCACCAACACTCCCGTAAATGATAACGTTATGGAGCTGCTTATCATGATAGATGCCTTTAAGAGAGCGTCTGCGGGAAGAATTACTGCGGTAATTCCCTATATGGGCTATGCGCGTCAGGACAGAAAGGCAAAGGCGAGAGATCCGATTTCCGCAAAGCTTATGGCGGATATAATCACAGCTGCGGGAGCGGACAGAGTTCTTACCATGGATCTTCACTGTGCGCAGATTCAAGGATTTTACAATATTCCCGTGGATCATCTGCTGGGCGTGCCGATACTTGTACCTTATTTCATTGAGAAATTTAGGGATATAAAGGATAATACCGTGGTTGTATCTCCGGATTTGGGTTCCGTAACGAGAGCGAGAAACTTTGCGGCGAAATTTGACGCACCTCTTGCAATCGTTGACAAGCGCCGTCAGAGAGCCAACGTATGCGAGGTTATGAACATAATCGGTGATGTCAAGGACAAGGACGTAATACTTGTTGATGATATGATTGATACAGCTGGAACGCTTTGCAATGCGGCAAAGGCTATTATAGAAAAGGGCGGAGCGAAGTCGGTTACAGCCTGTGCTACTCACGGTGTGCTTTCGGGCCCCGCAATCGAGAGAATAGCAAACAGCGTTATCAAGGAAGTGGTAATACTTGACACCATAGCACTTCCCGAGGAAAAGAAGATTGACAAGATAACCGTACTGCCTGTAGCACCTGTATTTGCACAAGCTATCGAGCGTATCTATGCCGACAGACCAATTTCCCCTTTGTTTAATAACTAGGAATAGTTAAGATGAGGGCTTATAGAGAATGGAGGATAGAGAAAAGAGGATAGAAGAATTAAGCTATTTGAGGATAGAAGATAGAAGCAAGAGGATAGAAGATACTATACTTTGTTTTTGAAGTGCTTTCAATGCAATGAGCAGGAAAAAATCTATCCTCTATCCTCCATTTTCCACGCTCAAGTAGAACGAGTAAGCTTCCATTCTCTTTCCTCCAATTTCTATTTTCGAGTAGAACGAGTAAATTTCCATTTTCTATTCTCCATTTTCCATTCTCGAATAGGGCAATATTTCCATTTTCTATCCTCTATTTTCTATTCTCGAATAGGGCGGATTTTTTATCCGTCCGTTTTGTGCGTTATGAAATTACGATTGGCGGGTGATTACAGTGGGTATATTTGACATATTTGCGCAGATTGAGAAAGAAAAGGGCGACACCGATGAAAAGAGCGGCGGTTCGATTGAATATATAATAGTCGGCTTGGGAAACCCGGGGGTGCAATATGAGAACACAAGGCACAATGCGGGGTTCATGGTAGTTGACACCTTGGCGCAAAAGAAAGGAATTACCCTTAAGAAGCTGAAATTCAAGTCGCTTACGGGTGAAGCGACGGTAGGGGGAAAGCGGTGTCTTATAATGAAGCCGCAAACCTTTATGAACAACAGCGGAGAAGCGGTATCGGCGGCTATGAGCTACTACAAGCTGCCTATTGAAAGACTTATTGTGTGTTATGACGACATCAGCTTAGAGCCGTCGAAGCTAAGGATAAGGCGAAAGGGTACTGACGGGGGTCATAACGGGATAAAGTCGATAATATATCTGACGGGGGAGGATAATTTCCCGAGGATAAAGGTAGGAGTCGGGGCGAAGCCGCACCCGGAGTACAATTTAGCTGACTGGGTGTTGAGCAGCTTTAGCGCAGATGAGATACCGAAGATACGGGAAGCGGCGGATAATGCCTGTGAAGCGCTGGAGCTTATGACAGCGGAAAAGATTGAGCAGGCGATGAATAAGTACAATTAATTAACTGTCGGTATAAGAAGCAGGGCAACAGTGAACAACAAAGGGCGGCGTAAGTAAGCCGGGTGCAGGGCTTGCAGTCTTGCCAAGGATTCTTAAGGGCGAGTAGCCCTTAAGCGGGTGTGGGCAGAGCCCACTTGTGCCGTAGGCACAAATGAACATAGTAACGTAAACAAACGCTTATGTGAAAGTGCCGCACTCCGAAATAACAAGCTACAAACGTGTTTGTGAAACAGTAACGCAAGCTGAACGACCTATAGTGCGGCACTTGTGAAAACGAGCTGCTGCGAATGCAGCGGCAATGTTTTCACGCAAAATCGGAGATTTTGCCGAAAACAAACTCGTACTTGTATTTTAGGCTTCAACCGACATAAATCGGAGATTTTGCCGAAAGCCTACTCGTCACCGTATAAAAGGTGTATGCTATGTAATCCAAGGCTGTTGACTTGCTAACGCTTTTTATGGAATAATATGTTTGTTTTTGTCCAAATTCCCGTTGTTTGTAGGGTAAAGCTTGAAATACGGGTAACTGTAAGATTTCGGATTAATCTATGGTTGTTTGTAGGGTAAAGCTTGAAATACGGGTAACTGTTTGTTTTCGTCAAAATTCCCGTTATCTGTTGGAAAAAGCTTGAAATACGTATACCAGTGAGTTTTCGGCAAACCTACGGTTTGCGTGAAAACATTGCATTGCCATTCGGCAATGCTCGTTTTCACAGTGCCGCACTAAGTTACACGTTCGGCTTGCGTTGCTGTGTTTTATATCGCTTTAATTTCTTGAGTTTATTTACATGTGCGGCACTTTTACAGAAGCGTTACTGTATTCTATATCACCTTAGTTGCTTGTTACTCTTTACATTTACAAAAGCGTTAATTTATGCTCTTATGTTTATTTGTGCCTACGGTACAAGTGGGCTTTGCCCACACCCACTTAAGGGCTACTCGCCCTTAAGAATCCTCGGCAGGGTTGAGAACCCTGCACTCAGTGCCTCCCGCCGACTTTTGTCGTTCTTGA
Organism: Ruminococcus sp. Zagget11; assembly: GCA_001941135.1. GTDB lineage: Bacteria > Bacillota > Clostridia > Oscillospirales > Ruminococcaceae > Huintestinicola. Next base: position 4,719 of record MSHL01000037.1, on the reverse strand, counting down.
ATTGCTCTGCTTTATTGACCGACTATCTTTTACCCGTTCTATTTTCTTTTCACTATCCGCTATCTTCTAAAAAAAGGTTTTTTTGCTATGTCTTTATTTTCTTCTTCTTCATTGCTCTCTAAGCAATATAATAGTCTGATTTCTCAACAGGAGCTCTCCGATGTCTGTACCGCCATTAAGGGCGACTTTTCCCCTATCGGCGTTTCAGGACTATCTTCTGTCCATAAATCCCTTACCGCCGCCCTCCTCTGCGAGTTCCTCTACGGCTCGGATAGCCCCGTCCCTATGCTCATTGTCTGCGAGAATGAGGCGAACGCTAAACGTATCTGCGACGATATAAATGTGCTTACCGCCGAAAACTCCGCCTTGCTCTACCCCGCAAAGGATATCACCCTCGCTCCCGTGGAAAGCGCTTCAAAGGAGTATGAGTATCAGCGGTTGGGCGTCCTCTCCGCTTTGCTCTCGGGTCGGTGCCGATTTGTCTGCGCTTCCGTGGAGGCGGTTTTACAGGCTACTATCCCGCCACAAAGGCTGAGGTCGGAAACCATTTCCCTGAATGTTGGTGACGAGGTCAACCTAACCGCCCTCGCTGAAAGACTTGTCGCTTCGGGCTACAGTAGGTGCAGTGAGGTTTCCTCTCCCTCCCAGTTCTCTGTTAGGGGCGCTATTGCCGATATTTTCCCCGTGGGTGAGCTGCGTCCTGTCCGTATGGAGCTTTGGGGCGATGAAATCGATACTATGTCCTACTTCGATACCCAGACCCAACGCCGTACCGACAGCGTAAACGGTGTTGTCATTCCTCCCGCCTGTGAGGTGCTTTTTCCCTCCCGCGAGGAGCTTGCCGATAGGATAAGAGGCTTGGGTAAAGGGCTTAGAAGCAAGCGTGCCGACCTTATCAGGGCAAGACTGGAAAGAGACGCTTCCAATGCGGAGGACGGTCTTTCTATCCCTAATATTGACAAATATCTCCCCTTGGCTTATGACGACCGCTATTTCATTTTCGATTATCTCCCCAAGAGCGCAGTGGTGATTTTCAGCGAATACCGCGCCTGCTCCGAAACCGCAAAGGGAGTTGTGAAGCAGTTTCATGAGGATATGCAGCTTCTCTACGATGAGGGCGAGCTTTGTAAGGGGCTTGACGGCTATATTACCGAGTTTGAGAACGTGACCGAATATGCCTGTCAGCGCAGATGTCTTGTACTGGACAGCTTTATGCGTACCAACAGCGAAATCCGATTTAACCGCCTTATCAGCACCACAGCCTTTCAGACCTCCCCTTGGGGCGGGGAAATGCGCCAGCTTTCCGAGGATTTGAAGTCATATATGGATAGGGGATATTCCGTTATACTCTTAGCAGGCTCGGAGAAAACCTTGCCTATTATAGCGCAGGATTTGCGTGATGACGGTATACCCTGCGATATTCTCTCGGAGCAATCACCGTCAGCAACGGGAAGAGTAACGGTCACAAGCGGTTGTCTTTCATCGGGATATGATTTCCCGTCGGTTAAAATCGCCCTTGTAACACAGGCTAAGGCTATGGTTTCCAAAAGGAAGCTTAAGAAAAAATCCTCACAGGGCGAAATTCGCAGCCTTGACGACATTTCCATAGGCGGCCTTGTGGTTCATGCGCTTCACGGAATAGGTCGGTTTGAGGGAATACGCAAGCTTGAGCTGGAGGGCGTTACCAAGGATTATATTACCATAAAATACGCAGGTACGGACGTGCTTTATGTCCCCGTAACTCAGATGGATCTTATATCAAGGTATATAGGTTCGGGGGGCGACAGTACGGTCAAGCTGAATAAGCTGTCAGGGAGCGATTGGCAGAAAACCCGTGCGAGAGTTAAAAAGGCTGTTAAGGATATGGCTGCGGAGCTTGTTTCTCTTTACGCGAAGCGAAGTCAGACACCGGGATATGCTTTTTCGGCTGATGACGATATGCAGGCGGACTTTGAATCGAGATTTGACTACACGGAAACGGACGACCAGCTGAAATGTATTGCCGAAATCAAGAGCGATATGGAAAAGCCCGTGCCTATGGACAGACTTCTTTGCGGTGATGTGGGATTCGGAAAAACCGAGGTTGCGTTCAGAGCGGCTTGTAAGTGTATCTTGGACGGGAAGCAGTGTGCGCTTCTCGTTCCCACAACCGTTCTTGCTTGGCAGCATTACCAGAGCGCATTGAAGCGTTTTGAGCATTTTCCCGTGAAAATAGAGCTTCTTTCCCGTTTCCGCACAAAACAGCAACAAGCGGAAATTCTCCGTCAGCTTAAGGCAGGTACTATTGACATGGTCATAGGCACCCACCGCCTTGTTCAAAAGGACGTGGAATTTAAGGATTTGGGACTGGCTATAATAGACGAGGAGCAGCGTTTCGGTGTCGCCCACAAGGAGCGCTTCAAGAAGAATTTTGCGGGGGTAGATGTGCTTATGCTATCCGCAACCCCTATACCTCGAACCCTTAATATGGCTATGAGCGGAATAAGGGATATGAGCGTTATCGAGGAGCCGCCTATTGACCGTTACCCTGTGCAGACGTATGTAATTGAGCATGACATGGGGATAATCATTCAAGCGATAAATAAGGAGCTTCGCCGAGGAGGGCAGGTTTACTATATACACAACCGTATCGAGAGTATAGACCGTTGTCTTGCAAAGCTTAAGGGGCTTCTGCCCGACGCAAGGATTGCGGCTGCCCACGGACAGCTTGGTGAGAAGGCTCTTTCCGACATATGGCAACAGCTTATCACCCATGAAATAGATATTTTGGTATGCACCACGATAATCGAAACGGGCGTAGATGTTCCCAATGTAAATACCCTTATAATTGAAGATGCGGATAATATGGGACTTTCCCAGCTTTATCAGCTTAGAGGGCGAGTGGGACGTTCCAACAGGCGGGCGTTTGCCTACTTTACATTCCGCAAGGATAAATGCGTGTCGGAGGTGGCTTCCCAAAGGCTTGACGCGATAAGGGAATTTACCCAATTCGGAAGCGGCTTTAAAATAGCCATGCGTGATTTGAAAATAAGAGGAGCGGGAAACGTCCTTGGAGGGCAACAGCACGGTCATATGGACGCAGTGGGATATGATATGTATATAAGGCTGCTGAACGAAGCGTTGGCAGAGGAAACCGGTCAGCCCTTGCCCACAAAGCCGGAGGACTGTCTTATTGACCTACAGATTGAGGCGCATATCCCGACGGAATATATCGAGGATTTGAGCAGCCGACTTGAAGCGTACCGTCGAATTGCGGGAATATGCACGAGGGAGGACAGCGAGGATGTAATTGACGAATTTATCGACCGATACGGCGACCCACCAAAATCCATTTTGGGACTTATCACGGTTTCGCTTGTGCGGAATATGGCGAGCAGGGCGGGAGTTACGGAAATCACCCAAAGGGCGGGTAAGCTGGTAATTCTCACCAAGCGGATATGTTTAAAGCAGGTGCAGGCGTTGGCGGGGGAATTTGACAATGACGTAACGGTCAGCGGAGGAGAGGACATAACAACAATTTCCATTAAGCTTAAAAATGAAAAGAGTACGATTGAAGTGATGAAAAAATCGGTTGAGCTAATGCACGATAATGCCGAGCAATAGCAAACTGTCGGCATAAGAAGCAGGGCAATAGTGAACAACAAAAGGCGGCGGGAGACGTTGAGTGCAGGATTCTCAACCCTGCCGAGTTTCCAAAGGCGAGTAGCCTTTGGTGGGTGTGGGCAAAGCCCACTTGTGCCGTAGGCACAAATGAACATAGGAAAACAAATAAACGCTTTTGTGAAAGTGCCGCACTCCGAGAAAACAAGTTACTAACGTGTTTGTGAAATAGTCAAGCAAGCTGAACGACCTATAGTGCGGCACTGTGAATACGAGTGGACGCTGTGCGTCCACAATGTATTCACGCAAACCGTAGGTTTGCCGAAAGCCTACTCGTCACCGTATAAAAGGTGTATGCTATGTAGTCCAAGGCGGTTGACCTGCTAACGCTTTTTATGGAATGATATGTTTGTTTTCTGTTTGCCCAACATTGAGTAACCTGTTTGTTTCCCTCAAAATCTCTGTTGTTTGTCTGCTAAAGCTTGAAATACAGGTACCTGTTTGTTCTCGTCAAACTCTCGTTTCCCGTTAGATAAAGCTTGAAATACGTATACCAGTGTATTTTTGGCAAAATCGGAGATTTTGCGTGAACGTATTGCCGTTGCATTCGCAACAGCTCGCGTTCACAGTGCCGCACTATAGCAATCATCAAAAATGCTGTCAGTAGTTTGACGCATGGAACCATCCCTTAATATCGTCGCAGGTAACCTGAAGCAGAGCGGCTTCCACAGCGGCGTGCAACGCCTCTTTTGTACGAACCTTTCCTTTGCGAAGGCAGGACTTCATCTTCGACCACATTTTTTCAATGGGATTTAAATCGGGGCTATATGGCGGCAGATAGAGCGGCGTGATTCCGTTCTGGCGCAGAAGCTCCTCTACTCCCTGCACATGATGAGAGCGCAGGTTGTCCATGAAGACAATATCGCCCGGATGCAGAGTAGGAATCAACGCATCGTTCAGATAAGCCTTAAACTGCGTTCCGGTAGTTCCTCCCGTGTAAGTGATAAACACCTTCTCCCCGTTAAGCCGGACAGAGGACAAAATGGTGGTCGTTCTCGGAGTGTTCAGAGGAGTGTTGTCTACCACACGCTCTGAACGTTTCCCCCACCCATAAATGGG
>MSHL01000036.1 GCA_001941135.1 Ruminococcus sp. Zagget11 | reverse complement strand
TAACTTTTTGGGGTCAATTTAGTTTCGCTGCACCGATTAAAAACGTTTATGTCGTAATATTGGGGCGTATCAACCAGATGTATAAGGGGATGATTTTTTTCTATATCATCCCTTATCCTGTCATTGAGGGGCGAATCTCCCCTTTTTACCATCATAAGATTTTCACCGTAAAGGTCCTTAAGGGTAATGCTCTTTCTCCCCGCAAGCCTGTGGTATGTGGGAACAGCTACGCATTTTTTATATTTTCCCAAGGGCTTAAAGCTGCATTTGCTTAACCACTGTGCAGAATCACAAACACCTATCAGAAAATCAAACTTTATTCCCAGCAAGGCTATTTCCGAAACAATGGACATATGATTATCCTCAAAGGGGACAATATGCAGCTTATATCCGTCAAAATACTTCCCCACCGATTGCCACAGATCCATAAAGGGCTTACAGGGATTAAGCAGCGATGTACCGATACAGAATGTACGCTCCGTACTGCCATCAATCTCCCTTGCCCTTTCTATTGCCTTTTGGGAAAAATCAAACAGATACCTTGCGTCCTTGTAAACGGATTCACCAGCACGAGTGAGAATTATCCCTTGATTTGTGCGATAGAACAGCTTTACTCCCAGCTCCCCCTCAAGGGTATTTATCTGCTTCATAACAGCTGTGGGCGATATATACAGCTTTTCCGCAGCCTTGGTAAAGCTTCCGCAGTCAGCGGCGCAGACAAATGCTTTCAGCGTATGATTATACATATTATCCCCTCGTATGAATTTTTAGTTGATACCATTATAACATATTGGGTATTCCATGTCAAGAAATTTTCCTGTATAATAAGTATATAAAAAGCTATGAAAGGGAGTGCTGATATGAAAAGCATTGTAATTTTCTTTTCAAGAGCTGACGAAAACTATGTCAGCGGGACAATAAAGCGGCTTGATGTGGGGAATACGGAAATAGCTGCGGGTATTGTTGCAAAGGCTTCAAATTCCGATATTTTCAAGGTTGAACCCATAAACGATTACCCCGAGGATTACAACGAATGTATAGCACAGGCAAAGGCGGAGCAGCAGAGAAATGCTCGTCCCGCATTGAAAGCATTGCCCCAAAATTTAAGCGATTACGACACCATATACTTGGGTTATCCCAATTATTGGGGAACAATGCCTATGCCCATGTTCACACTTTTGGAAAGCTGCGATTTAGGCGGAAAAACCATAATGCCCTTTTGCACTCACGAGGGCAGTGGACTGGGAAGCAGCGAAAGCGACATCAAAAAACTATGTCCCAACTCAAATGTAAAAAGCGGTCTTGCCATTCACGGTTCAAGGCTTGACCGCGCAGAAGCACTTGTTGATAAATGGTTAAACTAAGGAGGTACAGTTTATGAAATATTCCGATAAGCAGGAATTTGAAAAGGTGAATGTTTTTGGCACGGGTATGCCCAACAGTGCGTTTGCACAGTATTTTAAGGGTGATTCCTTTCTCAATCCCCTTACCGACCCACAAAAATCCTCCCTCTTTCTGGCAAATGTAACCTTTGAGCCGAAATGCCGCAATAACTGGCACATACATCATGCCACAAGCGGCGGCGGTCAGATACTTATCTGTACTGCGGGCGAGGGTTGGTACATGGAGGAGGGAAAGGCGGCTGTCAGCCTTACTCCCGGAACGGTTATCTGTATTCCCCCGAATGTAAAGCATTGGCACGGTGCAAAATCCGACAGCTGGTTTTCCCACATTTCCGTTGAAGTGCCCGGCGAAAACACATCAAACGAATGGCTTGAGCCTGTTACAGACGAGGAATACAATAAGCTGTAATATAAGTAAATAATGAGTATATGGAGGTAAACGGTATGCAGAATTTTGATTATCAGACCCCTACAAGACTGATTTTCGGCGAGGGTGTAATCTCGAATCTTCCCGATGTTATGAAACCTATCGGCAGGAAAATACTGCTGACCTATGGCGGCGGAAGCATAAAGAAAATCGGTCTTTATGACAAGGTAAAGGAGCTGCTGACGGATTTTGACATCTATGAGCTTTCGGATATTCAGCCAAATCCCAAGTATGACCCCAGTGTACTGGACGGTGTACGCATTTGCAAGGAAAATAACATTGACGTAATTCTTGCAGTGGGCGGGGGAAGTGTTTTGGACTGCTCCAAGGCTATTGCGGCAGGCGCTCTCTATGAGGGTGACACTTGGGATCTTATCTCAGGAAAGGCTTTTGCAAAAGCGGCTCTCCCAATCGTTGACGTTCTTACCCTTGCAGCAACGGGGAGTGAATACGACTGCGGCGGTGTTATTTCAAGGACAGAAACCAACGATAAGATAGGATATATGGACTCCCACCTTTTCCCCGTATGCTCTATCCTTGACCCTACCTACACCTTTACCGTTTCAAAGAAACAAACGGCGGCAGGCTGTGCGGATGCTATGAATCATGTTATGGAGCAGTATTTCACCGAGGACACCACATTGCTAAATGACGGCTTCTGCGAGGCGGAGCTGAAAAGTCTTATGTATAACACTATAGCTGCACTGCTTGATCCCAATGATTATCGTGCGAGGGCGGAGCTTATGCTGTGCTGTACCTATGGCTGCAACGGCATACTCGCTTTGGGCAACAGTCCGTCAGGCTGGCCCTGCCACGGAATAGAACACGCATTAAGCGCTTATTACGACATAACTCACGGCGAGGGGCTTGCTATTATTACCCCGAGATGGATGAAACACATTCTGAACGATAAAACTCTTCCGCGATTTGTTAAATACGGCGTGAACGTGTTCAATATTGACGACACACTCGATGAATACGAAATTGCCCAAAGAGCTATAGATGAAACCTACAATTTCTTTGAATCCATCGGCATTCCCATGCACCTAAGGGACGTTGGAATTGACGAAAGCCGCATTGACGAAATGGCTCATCATATCGCTGTAAACGAGGGACTTGAAAACGCATATGCGCCGCTGACCGAAAAGGATATTGCCGATATTATAAGGGCATCACTGTAGGATTGGAGGATTAAGCATGAACCCAAACAGCTATAAGGAGCTTTTTGCGGAAAACGGTTTTCCCTTGAACGAAACCGACCCGGACTTTGCGGATATCTTCTTTGACTTTGCCTTTGAAGAAGCTGCCGCTTTCGGGAATGACGACCAAAAGAGCAGATTTCTTTCCCTACTTGCGGTTTTGTTGGGAACTCAAGGGTTAGACTGCTTCAAGGTAATGCTCCCCGCTGCTATTGAGGGCGGTCTGACTGCCGATGAGATACGGGAGGTAATATACCAGTCTGTCGCCTATATAGGCTTTGCAAAGGCACTCCCCTTTTTCGCCGCCGCCAATGAATATTTCTCCGAAAATAACATTCCTTTACCGAAAAAAAGCGAGAAAAATACAAATGCCCTTGAAAGCGGAATTGCCGCACAGGTCGATATTTTCGGCGAGGGCATGAGAGATTTTTACAAAAGCGGTCCTCCTGAAACGGTACACATAAATCGTTGGCTTGCGGAAAATTGCTTTGGGGGATATTATACAAGAAAGACGCTTGATTACAAAGAACGGGAGCTTATCACATTCTGCTTCCTTGTAGCCCAGGGCGGCTGCGAACCCCAGCTTGCAAGCCATACCGCCGCAAATATAAGAATCGGCAACGATAAGACATTCCTCATAAAAATTATATCCCAATGCGTACCTTTTATCGGCTATCCGTGAACCCTTAATGCCCTCAACATAATTAAAAACGCATAAAGCTTCATTCTCTTTTTCCCCTGCGGAAAAAGAGAATTTTTTTGTGAAGCGGCATATATATTTACTGTGGACAATGCTGTATGAAGGGAGCAAATTGCATGAAATTCAATTACAAAAAATACAGAAACCTTATTTTTTCGGCACTGGCTGTTGCAGCCTCCGCAGCTATGATAAAATATTCAATGACGCAGATAGATGATGCGGTATACGTTTCTGCTTCGCAATCGGATGATAATTCCCAAATCATCGTTCTTGACAGCGGTCACGGCGGTATGGACGGGGGCTGCAGCACCGCAGACGGTATTCCCGAAAAAGGTATTAACCTGTCCATTATGCTTTCCCTGCGGGATATGTGCAGGCTTTACGGCTATGATGTGGTATGTACCCGCGAAAGCGATGTTTCCATATATGACAGCGGCGTCACGGGAATACGCAATCAGAAAATTTCCGATATGGAAAACCGTCTGGAGCTTTTTAACCGTTATCCCGATGCTGTCTGCCTGTCTATTCACCAAAATAATTATACCGACCCGAAATACAGCGGCGCACAGATGTTTTACAGCGGGGCAAACAGTGAAAGCGAACGCTTTGCGGCTATAATACAATCCGCCTTTGTACAAAATCTTCAACCCGATAACACCCGTGAAACCAAGCTTTGCGGCGATGAGCTTTACCTGTGCTACTACTGCGACAATCCCGCTGTTATGGCGGAGTGCGGATTTCTTTCCAATCCCGACGAGGCGGCTAAGCTTACCGATGAAAGCTATCAGCAAAGCGTTGCATTTACGCTGTTTACGGGAATTAACACCTTTTTAAACGAGAGAAAGTAAAAAAATCACCGCCGAGGAATGACAGCTCCTCGGCGGTGACATTGCTATTCAAGACTGCAATCTCAATTAGACTGACTCATCAGCGCGCATACCTTATTCGCAAAGGACACAGGATCGTCTATCTGCAAGCCCTCAATCAGCAATGCCTGATTATAAAGTATATCCGCATAGCTGCTCAGCTTGTCATTATCCTTGCCGTAAAGGGATTTCAGTGTTTCAAAGATAGGATGCTCGGGATTAAGCTCCAGAACCTTTTCAGACTTTACCCTTTCATTGGTGGGGTTCTGATTAAGAACCTTTTCCATTTCAACGGAAATCTGTCCCTCTGTGGAAATGCAGACAGGGTGGGATTTCAGCTTTTCGGAAATTTTTACGCTCTTTACCTTGCCATCAAGGGCTGTTCCCAGATATTCAAGCATATCCTTATTTTCCTCGGCAAGCTTTTGGGTCTGCTCCTTTTCCTCCTCGGACTCTATTTCAAGATCACCCTCGGAAACCGATTTAAAGGATTTCTCCTTATAATTCATAAGAACCTTAACAGCAAACTCGTCAACGTTATCCGTAAGATAGAGTATCTCATAGCCCTTATCCCTAAGCAGCTCTGTCTGCGGGAGAAGCTCAATCTTTTCTACACTGTCACCTGCAGCATAGTAAATGTACTTCTGATCCTCTTTCATTCTCGAAACATACTCGTCAAGTGTAACAAGCTTCTTTTCAAATGAGGAAGTGAACAGTACAAGATCCTGAACAGCCTCTCTGTCCTGACCATAATTATCATATATACCGAATTTAAGCTGAATACCGAAATTCTTCCAGAATTCCTCGTACTTCTCCCTTTCGTTGTTCAGCATCTTTTTCAGCTCGCTGCGGATAGTCTTTTCTATGGACTTCGCAATAATTTTAAGCTGTCTGTCATGCTGCAGCATTTCCCTGGAAATGTTCAGTGACAAATCTGCGGAATCCACAAGTCCTCTTACAAAGGAGAAATAATCCGGCAGCAAATCCGCACATTTATCCATGATAAGCACTCCGCTGGAGTAAAGGGCAAGTCCCTTTTCATAGTCCTTGGAATAATAGTTGTACGGCGCTCTTGACGGAATAAACAAAAGTGCATCGTAGGTAGTTGTACCCTCTGTTTTGGAGTGAATGTATTTAGCGGGATCGCTGTAATCGTAAAACTTCTCCTTATAGAAATTATTGTAATCCTCAGGCTTCAGCTCGTTCTTGTTCTTTCTCCAAAGAGGAACCGTGCTGTTAAGGGTTTCGTTTACGATATGTGTTTCATAAGCCTCATCGGAGTAATCGTCCTCCCTGGCATCCGCTTTACGGTGGGTATGCTCCATATCCATTTTAATGGGGCAGCGGATATAGTCGGAATATTTCTTTACAAGCTCCTTGATTTTAGAGGGTTCAAGATATTCGTCATAGCACTCGTCCTCGGTATCCTCCTTCATTGTAAGGATAATATCCGTACCGACGGTATCCTTTTCACATTCCTCTATGGTATAGCCGTCAACGCCTGTGGATTTCCAAACATATGCCTTATCCGAACCGTATGCTTTGGAGCGAACCCCTACCTCCTTGGCTACCATAAAGGCACTGTAAAAGCCGACGCCGAACTGCCCGATAATATCCACATCATCGGTGCTTTCGTTTTCCGACTTGAATTTCAGCGAGCCGCTGTTTGCAATAACACCAAGATTGTTTTCCAGCTCCTCATCGGTCATACCTATACCGTTATCGGAAATTGTAAGAGTACCCTTTTCCTTATCCGTGTAAATATTTATTGCGAAATCTTCCTTTGACAGCCCTACCTTATCATCTGTCAAGGACTTGAAATACAGCTTATCTATAGCATCGCTGGCATTGGAAATAAGCTCCCTCAGGAAGATCTCCTTATGAGTATAAATCGAATTGATCATCATATCCAGCAAACGCTTGGATTCCGCTCTGAACTCTTTTGTTTCAGCCATTATACAAACACTTCCTTAAAACATAAGTAATATATCAGCTCTTAGCACTTATCAAATATAAGTGTTAGCACTTATTTAATTTGAGTGCTAATGTAAGTATATACCTTTATAGCTGAAAAATCAAGGGTTACAATACATATTTTACATTTTATTAACAGTTTATTTGCTTCTCTGCCTTTGAACACTCCACCTCTTTATGCTATCCTTAATGAAGTTTATGTGTATTAAATTCAGTTTCATATGGGGGTATTAAATTTGCCCGAAAAAAAGGTTAATTACCGTCACACACTCGCTGCCTGCTATATAGGCTACATAGTACAAGCAATTGTAAATAATCTCCCTGCACTGCTTTTCACCGCATTCAGCCGTGATTTGGGACTAAATACGGTTATGCTGTCCTCACTGATTACCATTAACTTTACCGTTCAGCTTTTGACCGATGCCGTTTCCGTAAAGCTGTTGGACAAAATAGGGTACCGGACGGCGGTTGTTATCTCCCATCTGCTCTGCACGGTGGGGTTAATACTCATGGGAATACTCCCCTTTGCGGTATCCTCTCCCTTTGCGGGACTGGCTGTGGCTATGACAGTGAATGCCGTAGGCGGCGGATTAATCGAGGTCATTATCAGTCCGATTGTGGAGGCTATTCCCGGGGACGAAAAGGCATCAGCAATGAGCCTGCTTCACTCCTTTTACTGTTGGGGGCATATGGCTGTTGTGATAATTACTACGGTTATGCTGCTCCTTGCAGGTGCTGATAATTGGCGGTATATACCGATTATATGGGCGATAGTCCCCTTTGTAAATATGCTCCTGTTTATGACTGTTCCCCTAAATACCCTCTGTGAGGAGGGCTGCAGTATGCCGCTTAGGGAGCTTCTGAAAAGCAAAGCCTTATGGCTTTTCCTTATGCTGATGGTTTGCGCGGGCGCTGCCGAACAGGCAATGAGCCAATGGACATCATATTTTGCCGAAACGGGATTGGGTGTATCGAAAACCATGGGCGACCTGCTGGGCCCCTGCGGCTTTGCCCTGTTCATGGGTACGGCACGGGCATTTTTCGCCACAAAGGGCAAAAAAATCAGTACACACCGTGCCATAACGGCAAGCTGCGTACTGTGTATTGCGGCATATCTGGGCGCTGTATTCTCACCGCTGCCTATTTTGTCCCTTATTTCCTGCGCCGTCTGCGGCTTTTCCGTGGGAGTGTTGTGGCCGGGCACATATTCCACCGCCGCAAAAGCCTGTCCCCTTGGCGGAAATGCCATGTTTGCACTCCTTGCCCTCGCGGGAGATTTAGGCTGCTCTTTGGGACCGTCCACCGTAGGAATTGTTTCCGACATCAGCGGCAGCTTTAATATGGGTCTGCTGTGCGGGATTATATTCCCGATTGTAATGCTGATTGGCATGATAAAGCCCGCCTATCACAGGGAGTAGTAATACTCCAGCAGCAGGTCAACCATTCTTCCATAGCTTTGCTTTCCATCGGTAACTCCGTTAAGCTTAAGGGTCGTATCCATTGCGGTATCTGATACCTTAGCTGCGGTTTCCGAGGATATAACAGCTTTCTCCTCAACGGTTTCCCTAAATTCCTCACTGACAAATTGATTATCCGCTAAAACCTTATCGGATATAAGCGTATAAAGTTCATGGGTAACCGATGAATCTGCGTTGGACTTTACCGCCGAATAAAGATAATTCATTGCGGAAATCCAGCCGCTGTAACACATCTCCGGTATATCGGAGCTTTCACAGGCTCTGAAAGCGATAAAGCAGGCCTCATCCTCCCTGATAAACCCCTTTACATGGCTCATTTCATGGCATATTGTACATGGCACTCTTGCGGGCATCAGCTCGCTGCTGTAGTTAGCCTCTAAGGTAAAGGGAAAATATATCCCCTGCAAATTAAACTGGGTCATAAGCACCGATGAACGAATTTTCTTAGGCGTGGGATATGCCCCCGAAAGTGGCTCATATTCCTCGGAAAGTGCCTGCATCGCCTCCTCGGCAAGATCATTAATATTGTCGGGCACTACCATGCTGCCCTCCGAATCTCTCTCCACAAGCTCCGCATACTCGTTGGCTTTTTCTATGGAAATTCTGCAAAGCTCCTCAAGCTGTTCAAGGGTAAAGCCATCAGCGCCTGCACTGTTATGGTATTTCTCCGAAAATTCGGTGGTATAATAATTTACAAAGCAGTTCATGGTTTCGGTAACAAGTATGTACACTATTGCCCAACCGTAGACCAAAATCATTACCCTTGCGCATCTTGCCCTGCCTGCCTTGTTGTCTTTCAGCAGAATAAGGGCAATGATGAATGCGGCAAGGCCAACCGTTATAAGCAGTATTCCTATAGCTATAAGCACTTCTCCTACGGAAAAGGGTACTGCGGATGTAATTGCGCTGAAAGAGCTTATGGCATGAAACAAATTTTCCATATAAAAATCCGCAAAACCGTCTATAAGCCATGCGGCAATATTCATTATAATCATCAAAGCGGTTATAATCGACATGACCGTAACATTCTTTTTGGGGAAATATGACCTCGCGGAATTTTGGGGACTATCGGGGGAACGTTTTTTCTCGGAAACTGCTGTAGGCACGGGCATTTTTCTACATCCTTTCAGAAAGTGAGTTGTTTATTACGAATTTCTACAAGAACCATTGCGAACATTGGATTCCTATTTATCGAAAAATATATGATTGGTTTTTTGAAAAGCCCTGCCGTCCGAAAGCGATTAAGGTCATAAGCAAAATCACTACCTATGCCGTATACGTCGGATATACTGCACTGCTGATTATACTTGCCGTTAAGATGGATTTTGTACGTTTAATCGGCGTTATAGCCGTTACAATGTCTGCATTCTTCATAGTTACCGCTTTTCGCAGCAAAATAAATGCTCCCAGGCCCTATGAACGTCCCGACATAAAGGCTGTCGTTCCGAAATCAACCACAGGTAAATCCTGTCCCAGCAGACACAGTGCCTGCTCCCTTATAATAGCTATTGCATGGATTTACATTTATCCTCCCGTGGGAATAGTAATAACGATTTTAGCGGTAATAATCGCCTTTCTACGCCCTATAATGGGTGTGCATTTCCCCCTTGACGTTCTGTTTGGATTACTTCTCTCTCTGGTAATCGGAATAGTGGGATTTGGAGTAATAATGCCCCTTGTCACTTCTCATCTCGCACTATAAAAACAGGTATTGGGGGACAATTGGGACGATTTGCAAAATCTGCCGTTATTACCGTGTACATAGAGCTGTCTATCCCCCTGACATACTCCAGCACCGCATCTTTTTCCTCAAACCCCGTATCTCTGCCGTAGTAAAGCACAACCACCATAATACCGTCCTTTTTCAGCAGCTTCAGCCCCCGATTCTATGGCGGCTATGCTGCTGTCCCTTTGCGTATGAACGGAATGGTCGCCGCCGGGCAGCCAGCCAAGATTGAAGGTAATTGCGGAAACGCTTTCCTCATCGGCATAATGCCCCATGTTTTCATGGCTTTCCAAATACAGCTCGGCGGAAAGTCCCCTTTCCACAAGCAGTCTTTCCGTGCTGTCAATAGCCTCTTGCTGTATGTCAAAGGCAATTACCCGACCGTTCTCCCCTGCAAGCTCCGCCAAAAAAGCGGTGTCATACCCTCGTCCCGCAGTGGCGTCAATGCAAATACCCCCCCTTGAAATCCTTTCGGACAAGACCCTGTGTACTATGTCAAGAGTGCTGAATGTTCTGCTCATAAAAATAAATCTCCTTCATCAAAGCAGCGAGGCAGGAGGTTATGTCAATCCTCCTGCCTCGTAATTTTGTCTGCTTAAGGTAAAAATGCCACTCATTTCCGCAGCCCTTCAAGCCCTCGAAAAGCTCTGCCCAAAAGGCTTTGAAAGGCTGCTGTTCGGTGTTTTCTTAAAGCTATTCTATATCAAATACACAGTAAACATTATAGTCATCATTTATCGGATAAATTACTATATACTTGCCTGCGGTAACGTTACTGTAGTAATCCGTCAGCATAATAGTATAGGTATTGGACATTCTCGCGGCAATTTCCCGACTAAATGGGGAGGTTTTCCCCGATTTTAGGGAAACTGCAGTTGCCTTGCCGTTTTTGTAGTAATAGAGCTTGCCCTCTACATTGGCTGACGTATACAGGTAGTTGGACGCGGTAACTGAAATTTGCTTCTTTCTGCTGTTTTCAAGGGTTATCTGATCAGCTGTCACCGTGAGAGGAACGGTAAGCTTGAAGTCGCAATAAAGACCGTCACCTACAATAGCCCTATACTGCCCACTTGTCAGCACCATAGACGAGTATCTCGTTAAATCCAAAACCGACTGTGCGCTCTGCCCTGAGGTAATATAACGGGAATTGGTTGATATTTCATCTGCGCTGCTCTTTGTGCTTACCAATTCCCAGCCGTTTGTCGTACTGTTGTAACGGAAAAGATCGACAACATTGCTGTAGACGGATATATTTTCCGAGCCTGCTGTGGATGTGAATACTATCTGCTTGGTATCGGCAGCGCTGTAGCTGCTGTACGGTGTAGAAATTGTATATGGATCCTCTAAGTCAAATTCACAGTATTTTTTCACTTGAGTTCCGTTAACGTACATAGTTAATGCAATACGGTAATGACCGCCCGAAATATTCTCCTTATAGCTTGTAGGATTAAAGGTAAGGGTTACGGATGACGGACTGCCGTTTATTATGTTGTAGCCCGATGTTCCCACATGGAAATCACTATCGGCAGTAACCTTATACCACTTACCGTCCTTATATCTATGTATCTCGCTTATTTCGCCAAAGCTCACCGAGCCTTGATGACCCAACGCAGAAACGACAAAGCTTATATCGTTATTTTGCCCTATGGTAGTGACAGAATTAAGACACTCTATGGTTATGGAATCGGACGAGGACGTAAGCACATGACCATTCACAACCAGTCTGCCTGCGGAATCAAATGTATATGCTATACCGTCTATTACCTGCGTTCCGACAACAGCGGCACCGTCCTCACCAAAATAGTAATAGGAGCCCTCACTTCTGTACCAGCCATTGGTATATTTACTTCCGTTCTCGTAATAATAAAGATTACCGTTGACGGTAAGAGTACCTGTATAAACTCCCTGCAGAACGCCCTCGGAATTAAAGCTATAGGCGATATCATTGATAATTGCCGTGCCCGTTATAGGAAAACCGTTGGTTTTTATGTAATAGGTTTGCCCCGTTGCCTTATCTGTCTGCCAGCCCGTATCAATAGCACTGACATTGCTGAAGGGCGAAAATACGCTGACCATCATCACTGCGGCTGCCACAGCCGCCATATCCGACATTATTCTTTTCTTCATGGTTTTTTCCTCCTAATCAAAAAAATCAAAGCTTATTAGGCACCTCTCCGTTCGGTGTCTGCGGAAAAGCAGCGCTGCCTGCAGCTGCCTCATTTCCATAGTTCTATCATAACACATAACAAAAAAATAAGCAAGGGTTTTTAACAAATTGTAATATAATATTGGATAGTTGTAATTTAACTTGACTTTTTTGGTACAGCTGTATATACTTTAATAAATAAAGTTTTCCTATGGAGGAATATTATGTTAGAAGCTGAAAGCGCGAATATCTATCCAAACAAAACAGTCGTTTCCGAATATATTATCCAAAAAGAAAAATCCGACAGCATGATTTACGGTGTAATGTATTCTCCCCCTTGGTAACGGGAAGCTTCCCACAGTTATTTTAAGTCATGGATTTAACGGCGGTTATTCCGATTTTGAAAAGGAATGTATATACCTTGCCGCTCACGGGTGCAACGCTTATGCATTTGACTTTCAAGGTGGTTCAAACCATTCGTCAAGCGGCAGCAGCAGCACGGATATGACTGTGTTCACCGAAAAGGACGATCTGCTGACCGTTTTTGACAGCATAAGAAATCTTGATAGGGTTGATAAGGATAATATATTCCTTCTCGGTGCAAGCCAAGGGGGACTTGTTACCGCCCTTGCCGCCGAGGAGCGTGTAGGTTTTATCAAGGGGCTTATTCTCTATTACCCCGCGCTGAATATACCGAATGATTGGCGCGTCAGATATCCTAATCCCCATACCGTCCCCGACACCATTGACTTTTGGGGCGTGAAATTGGGTAAGAATTATGTTACATTAATTCACGACTTCGACCCATTCGGAAAAATAGGGGGCTTCAAAAAAACCGTTATCATTTTTCAGGGTAATTGTGATAATATAGTCCCTCTTACCGTTGCCGAAAAATGCAAGTCACTTTACGACAACTCCGACCTTATTGTATACAAAAATGAGGGGCATGGATTTTCGGAGGAAGTAAATCGGAAATGCATGGAACGGGCAATCGAATTTATTTACGAATAAAACCTGCCATAGTACCGAAATTATCGATACTATGGCAAAATTAATGTATCAAAATCACCTTTCATTCTTGACAGAAAGGCAAGGTTGTGCCACCATAGGGAGGTAAAGTGCTTTAAGGAATCGCTGATTAAATCGTTTCTCAACCCTCTCAGTAAGGGCTTTTCGAGGGTTGGAAACGATTGCTGACGCATTAATCAGCACTTCCTTAAAACAAACCAATCAGAAAAGAGAATTGCCAATGTCAAAGGAAAAAGAAACATCTATATTGCAAAAAACAGAGCTGTTTGAACGTATACCAATTCCAAAAGCTGTCATGAAAATGGCTGTCCCCACGGTATTAAGCTCCCTCGTAATGGTTATCTATAATTTAGCCGATACTTACTTTGTGGGTATGCTGAACAATTCCATAGAAAATGCGGCTGTCACCCTGGCTGCACCTGTGCTTTTGGCCTTTAACGCCGTTATAAACCTATTCGGCGTTGGCGGTTCAAGCCTGATGAGCCGTTACCTTGGGCAGAAAAAATATGCGGAGGTGAAAAAAGCTCCACTGTAAGCTTTTACTGTGCCTTGGGATTTTCGGCTGTATTTTCCCTTGCTTTTGCCGCTTTCCATACACAAATGCTTGAAATTCTCGGAACAACTCCCGACACCTCTGCGGCGACATGGCAATATCTTTTATGGACAACTGTCTGCGGAGCTGTTCCCGCAATTCTGAACGTTGTTTTGGCTAATCTTGTGAGAGCGGAGGGTTCGGCGCTCCATGCAGGCATAGGAACGATGAGCGGATGCGTTTTAAATATTATACTCGATCCGTTTTTCATTCTCCCCCTCGGTCTTGGAATGGGTGCTGCGGGCGCAGGACTTGCCACCTTTATTTCCAACTGTGCAGCCTGCATTTACTTTTTCATTTTGCTTTGGGTACGCCGGAGAGATACAATGGTTTGCGTAAATCCAAAGGCATTTTCCTTTGACAAAAAAATTCCGGGACAAATATGTGCGGTGGGCGTTCCTGCGGCAATTCAAAATCTGCTTAACGTAACAGGTATGACTGTACTGAATAACTTTACGGCCGCCTATGGCTCTGCGGCGGTCGCAGCAATGGGAATTACCCAAAAAATCAACATGATACCTATGTATATTACCATGGGAATTTCACAGGGAATTATGCCGCTGGTTGGATACAATTATTCAAGCGGAAATCGTGAACGCATGAAAAAAGCGGTAACATTTACCGTCAAAATCAGTATAGCTTTTATACTTGTAATGTCAACTGTTTACTTTACCTGTTCGTACGGTCTGATAGGACTGTTCATGAAGGATAGCGAGGTAATAGCCTATGGCGGTCGTTTCCTGCGGGGAATGTGTATTGGATTGGTTTTCCTGTCCATTGACTTTTTGGCTGTGGGAGTTTTTCAAGCCTGCGGAATGGGTAAATCATCACTTATTTTTGCCATTTTGAGAAAGGTTGTTTTGGAAATTCCCGCACTGTTTATCCTAAATCGGCTCTACCCGCTTTACGGGCTTGCATATGCCCAAACCTGTGCGGAATTTGTCCTTGCTATTGCTGCGGTTATACTGCTGAGAAGAATTTTCAAGGAAGCACCGCAAGACAGGTCTATCTGAACGTACTCTTAAACCACTTATTTTCAAGGCTATACAGCCGACTGCAGAAAATTTTGCAGCATTACAGTGACAGCGTATTCAGAGGAAATTATTTCTTCTCCTCTTTTTGCTCCTCTTTTTTCTTATCCTTTAGTTCAAATACAGCTTTAATAGAAGTAACACGTAAAACATTTCGATTGTTCTTCTGCCAATATTTTCTTAAGCAATCATATCCTGTGTCCTTTGACACAATATAATACGCAGTGTTAGTTGTTGCCACAAAAAATCCAAGCTGCGAGACAAGCTGCATATCCAAAGCATTGGGTGTACCGTTCTTTATCTCTATGTATTCAATATTGGCATTTGATGTAGAAATCTCCATGCACTGCTTTAACGTTATTTTACTGTTTGCCTGTTCTTTGTTATGAAAAATAACCACATTATCCGTGCCCTTGAGGTCCTCTATACCATTTAAGCCATCAATTCCCACGTTTTCAAGATCTATTAAGTAATATGACATTTTTATATCTCCTCTTGATTGTACAAATATTTCCTGCTAAGATCAATTATATCACAATCGGGAACAAAGTGTGTTAATTATCTCCTTATATATATATATATATGGACAATGTGTTAATATACTATGTACGTATAAGTGTTGAACGATTTTAAAGTCATTCTCCGATTTTATTGGAAAAGCCTATTAAATAATACAACATTTTAATATTCCCTCTTGATTGTACAAATATTTCCTGCTAAGATTGATTATATCACAATTGGGAACAAAGTGTGTTAATTATCTCCTTATATATATATATATATATGAACAACATATTAATACACTATGTACGCATGAGTGGCGAATGATTTTAAAGCCATTCTACGATTTGTTTCGAGTGGTTTGAACAGTACCTCCTTAAATAATGGTAAAGCGTCCCAATGGTAGGTGTTTCATTGCATTCGCCGCAGTTGACGACGACTGCGCCGTCAAGCTCGAGGACCGGATGTACCTAATCAAGTTTATTAAGGCAGGTGAAAAATCCCTTTCAGAGGGCGAATACAAGCGGCTTAAAGCATTGCTCCGAGCCGCATTATGCCGAACATACATAAAAAACAGCCGCTGTTTCAGCGGCCGCTTTTTATGGAAAGATTTTAAGAGAGGATAGTGTAAAATTCAAATCGGATTCCCTTTGTTATGCCACCGTTTATCTTATGTGCAAAACTTATCTGAATCCACTTTAATTATACAACATAATTACATGATAATCAATTCACAATTTGCATATATTTTAGCATAAATATTTGTTTGATTGCACAAAT
Organism: Ruminococcus sp. Zagget11; assembly: GCA_001941135.1. Lineage (GTDB taxonomy): Bacteria > Bacillota > Clostridia > Oscillospirales > Ruminococcaceae > Huintestinicola. The sequence continues at coordinate 527 of MSHL01000036.1, read as the reverse complement.
TTATCTCATACGAGAATATTTTTTAGGATATGATACGTAAAACAAAAAGCTGATATTCATCTTGACACATTTCCGCAGAAATCAATATCAGCCAATGAATACTTCCGCTTCATTCTTGAATGATGAAGCGATTCCGCAGCTGTTCCACAGCTGTAAGGGTATGGAATTAAATTTGACATACGGCTAATTGTGTGTTATACTGAAAATGTCATCTCCCGTAGGGGTGTGGATTGAAATATCATTACTTTTAAAAGCAAGAAAGCCTTTACCTGTTTGTTACATTGTAAACATTTCCTATTCGGGAACAGAAGCTGAAACCCCGCCGCCCTGTGTTGCGCAGCAACGCGCCGTTCACTATTGCCCTGCTTCTTATGCCGACAGTTAGCTGTCGGTCAGCTTGTTATCGCAATTCATTATATACAGCTGTCGGCGGGAGACGGTGGCCGCGGTCACAGACCGCCGGTGGCAGTGGTCACAGACCGCCCATATAAAAATTATCACCCTCTCCGATTATTTAAGGCTATTTT
>MSHL01000035.1:66641-85990 GCA_001941135.1 Ruminococcus sp. Zagget11 | reverse complement strand
GTCTAACTTTTTGGGGTCAATTTATAAACGTGGGGGTATTTTATTTCCGTTTCTCTTTCCAATTAGGCATACTCTCACATAGCCTATAATACTCGTCATGCGCCTTTCTTGCGCTTTCGGGTGCATTTTCAACAAGTTCGTTTCTCTCGCCGGATTGGTTAATCCTTATCATCTCTAACAAATCCTGACACTTTAGATATTTTTTAAATTCCTTTTCCAGTGCATCTAATTTCTCAGAAAACTCAGGTGTTGGTATCATTCTTTTCACCTCCATTAAAACAACAGTATTCCCATACCATCATATTTTTCTTTTAGTAAACGTGGGGAACGTTTTTAGAGTATTTTGCTGTGGGTTAATCTTCATCTTCGGGAAATATGTGTTCCAAGTCAATATCGTATATATTCAATCGACTTTCTATCATATCCATAACTTCAAAATACGCAAGGTGTCTGCCGCTCTTGAAATCGTCCTTACTTTCTTCATATTCACTGTCTGTATCAGCCTTACGCTCGGTAATTGTATTAACAAGGTCAACAATAAACATGGCAAGTTGATTTCTGTCATCCATTTTATTTTCCTCCACTGCTTTTAAGTTCTTCTCCAGCTTCATCAATATTCTTTTGGAATACCTTAAAACAGCATGAACCTATTGTGAATTATTCATCATCATCAAGTTCGTCGTCATCAACAAAAATAATTTCCATCGGTTCTTTGTGCATAATATCCTTATGCAAATATGAAAGAATACTTCCTGTACCCGCTTCGGGATTATCCAAAATAAAGTCAATTAGCTGTTTTTGGATAGCCTCATCATTAGCACTTTCGTACAATACCAGCATTTGAAAATCTTCATATGTACGCGGCACTTTTGCTAACAAGTCTTTTAATTTTTCCATCATAAATATCACTCCTCGTTTTAATACCACATAACTAATCTTTCTTTAGGAATTTCTTTACCATTAGATAAATCCTTGATTATCTCTCTCAGCCCCCATTTTGCCTTAATCGGGTAATTGATTTCATAGCCTTGTAATGGCTTTGAAACTGTACGCCCATCAAAATAGAGCTTAATATAGGCTGTTTCTTTCTCGCTTTCCGGATAATAGTCAGCCTCTATACTTTCATCATCAATTTTTATGTTTATTAGCTTTAGCATAATACTCCTCACATTCTGTTTTATAGTCATATAATTTTGAAGCGGCGACAAAGAGGAAATATAAGGCTATTACTTTAATTTCTCCGCAAGCTGTGAAATTGTGTTATTTCGTTCATGGTTAGACCTCCGCATTTATATTCCTCTGCAACACGATCTCAAACAGTTAGGTGTTTGACATCTAATCTCATATGACATCCCGTTTGCGTATTCGTAGTATTTTAAGGGCGTGCCGCAAAAAGGGCATTTAACATCTGATTTGCCATATCGGTCTAAATCATCCAAGAACTTATCAACGGCGTTGATTTTCATTTCCTTATTAGCTGTAATCTCTTCCATAAATCGTTCTCCTCATAAAACTATTGACGTTAATTGAAACGCCTGCCGTTTTTGCACGTTCCATTGCATCAAGCACCAAATACCGCCTATCCTCACTCGAAAGTTTAGGGCAATTCTTCGCCGCCATATAGTTCGTTCCGAATTCATCTTGTGTATATTCACTTGATTTAGCTAAGAAGCCCTCAAAATCACCCAACACCTATAGACTTTAAATATTCCTCATATTCCGGCGGTATGCCAATATCATAGATTTCGTAATATCGCAGAAAATCTGTTGGAAACCAAAAACGCCCATCTTTGTATTTACCGGCTTCTTTTATCACTTCGCCTGTAAACATGTCATGATGTTCTACCATCGGGCAATACCAAACCTCACATGATTTTATATGCGCAATAATCTTTTCTTTTGGAATAGTATTTTTGAATTTCTTAAAGTCTTCAAATTTGTCCGTTGCGTCACCGTAAGGCATTCCATCCCAATATCCAAAGAGTATATGTTCGTTAGAATTTTTCATTTTAATCGTCTCCTTTGTTTTAGTTAACGAATTTCTTTAACCTACTGCCTATTTTACTCTTCTTGCTGTTGTCGCCGAGAAAAACAATTCCGTCTGCTGTAATTTTCCGCAGCCCGTCACTTGTCCCTTTAATTGCTGTTCCCATTTGACTTATCTTCTTCGGCTTTGGCTCCTAAACGCGCCGCTTTTTCCTTAGAGGCTTCTGCCTCAAGGGCAGCTATTCGAGCAATAATTTCTTCTTGTGACATGTTTTTAATTTCATCGGGAATAATTCCACGGTCATCAATAAAATACTTTTGCTCAGCCATTTAGATTACCTCCGCGATTTCATAAGTCAATCCCGTGGCATAATCATTTTCACCGTAAACGGAATATGCTTTTGCATTTAACCTATTATTCTTCATCATCAACCAATTCGTCATCATCTTCCATATCACTTATATCCACATCCAAATCCTGAAAGGATTGATCGGGAGATAAGCCTAAAAGCATTTTTGTTTCGGCTATTCTTTCCTCCAAGGTTCCCCCATCTACTATATTTATCTCCGGTATCATATAAACAACTCCTATTATCAAATATTCTTATTTTTGAGCAATTATTTTATGCTCAAATATCTGTCATTGTACCTTGCTGTTGAAATAGGGCAGCAAATCCACATCGGATTGTACGTAAACCGCCCCAATGTAATAACTATTGTGTACGATTATTGTTTTATCTTCTAACGTATAGATTTGTGTTTCTGATTCATCTACATCAATCAGCCGCTGCCGCTTTCGCAGATTCGGTATGTGCTTTTCAAGGACAGCACATTGCCTTAAGAAAACGACCTTGTCGGCGTTTGCGTTTGTGCAAATATTGTATTCATACAAATTAATCACCCCAATCCTGTTTGCCGCAGATAATGGCAAGCAGAAAATAATGCCGAATTCGCAAGAAAAATATATACAGCTTCCGGCTCTTCTCTTGTAGGAGCCTCATCATACTATCATCTCCTCAATTTCATCAAGCAATCCCGTGATATAATCATTTTCACTATAAACGGGATATGTCTATGCAATTACTTCAGTAAACGCTTTGTAATTATGCGATTTTATCTTATCCTCTTACCATTCGGTAATTTCAATTTCGTTTGCCGCTTCATTCAACGTTTTGCCGTTGATAAAAGGTGTGCTCATCACATCGTCCAGTTTGTAAACCGTTTTACTTGCGCCCGCAAAGAAAAGAACATATTCATGCGAATCGGTTTCGGGAATATAAAACGGGTCTATATATCCATCAATGCCGCCGCATTGAAACCCAAGCAAGGTGGCACATTCACCAATTCTATTCTTTATCATATCGGATTTCATAATATATCACCGTTCTCTTTTCTCTCTGAATCACTAAGTTCACGTGCTTTTCCACGTATCAATTTTCCATTATCTTTTATATTCCTCTAAAGCCCTGACGAAAGCAATTTGGTGTTTGACACCTCACTTCATACGACACTCCAAAATCACGGCACTCCAACGGCGTACCACAATACGGACATTTAACATCTGATTTGCCATACTTAGCGCAATCGTCAAAGAACTTATCAAGGACTTTGCGCATCATTTCCCAATCAATCATATTCTTTTCCGTAAATTATCTCCATCATAAAATTATTGTGTTTTATGGTAATTCCCGCCGCTCTTGCACATTCCATTGCATCAAGCACCAAATATCGCCTGTCCTCACTCGAAAGTTTATGGCAATTCTTCGCCGCCATATAGTTCGTTCCAAATTCATCTTGTGTATATTCGTTTAATTTAGCTAAGAAGCCCTCAAAATCACCCAACACCTATAGACTTTAAATATTCCTCATATTCCGGCGGTATGCCAATATCATAGGTTTCATAGTATCGTAGAAAATCTATCGGAAATAAAAAGTCGCCGTCTTGGTATTCCCCTGCTTCTTTTATCACTTCGCCTGTAAATATGTCGTGATGTTCCGGCATTGGACAATACCAAATTTCGCATGATTTTATATGCGCAATAATCTTTTCTTTCGGAATAGTATTTTTGAATTGCTTAAAATCTTCAAATTTGTCTGAGGGTTCGCCGTAAGGCATTCCGTCCCACCAGCCGAACAACTTATAGCCGTTTGATTCTTTCAACTTAATCTCCTCCTTTGGTTTGGGATTTACCCTCTTCGGCTCTTAAACGCGCCGCTTTTTCCTTAGCGGCTTCTGCCTCAAATAATTAAATCCCTCCAATAATTACTTAAACCTATATTCGGTATAAGCTTAATCTTCATCATCATCTTCCATATCACTTATGTCCACGTCTAAATCTTGAAAGGATTGATCGGGAGATAAGCCTAAAAGCTTTTTGGTTTCGGCTATTCTTTCCTCCAAGGTTTCCCCGTCTAATATATTTATCTCCGGTATCATATAAATAACCCCCCCTTATAAAAATTTTTTCATACTGCTTTTGCAATTATTCTATCTTTGCCGCGTTTAATATATGCCCTAAATATTATTCATTCGGCTCATCATCAGGATAATCAAACTCAATTTTGATAAATCCATTCAATATTTTTTTTGAATTCTATCTCGAACAACTCGTGGTATTTATTGTACGCATCTACCGCCTCTTTGGGTGCATCTTTTACAAGGAGGCCGCCATCCTTGTAAGGCTCAAAAATTTTCCTTAGTTCCTCCATTTCCGGTGGATACGAAAATCTCATAATTAAATCCCTCCAATAATTTCCTAACCTATATTCGGTATAAGCTTAATCTTCATCATCATCTTCCATATCACTTATGTCCACGTCTAAATCTTGAAAGGATTGATCGGGGGACAAGCCAAAAAGCTCTTTCCATTCGGCTATTCTTTCCTCCAAGGTTCCGCCATCTAATATATTCATCTCCGGTATCATATAAAAAACTCCCTTATAAAAATTTTTTCATACTGCTTTTGCAATTATTCTATTCTTTGCCGCGTTTAATATATGCCCTAAATATTATTCATTCGGCTCATCGCCATCATGATAATTAAACTCAGCTTGGCAAATCCATTCAATATTATTTTTGTATTGCATATCAAACAACTCGTAGTATTTATTGTATGCATCTACTGCCTCTTTGGGAGCATCTTTTGCAAGAAAACAGCCATCTTCGTAAGGCTCAAAAATTTTCCTTAGTTCCTTCATTTCCGGTGGGTACGAAAATCTCATAATTAAATCACTCCAAATCGTTATCAAGATAATCAAACTCAATTTTGATAAATCCATTCAATATTTTTTTGTACTCGTTATCGAACAACTCGCAGAATTTATTATATGCAGCTACTGCCTCTTTGGGTGCATCTTTTACAAGGACACAGCCATCTTCGTAAGGCTCAAAAATTTTCATTAGTTCCCTCATTTCCGGTGTACATGAAAATCTCATAATTAAATCACTCCAATAATTTCCTAACCTATATTCGCTATAAGCTTAATCTTCATCATCATCTTCCATATCACTTATGTCCACGTCTAAATCTTGAAAGGATTGATCGGGAGATAAGCCCACAAGTATCTTTAATTCGGCTATCCTTTCCTCCAAGGTTTCCCCGTCTAATATATTTACCTCCGGTATCATATAAAAAACTCCCTTATAAAAATTTTTCCATACTGCTTTTGCAATTATTCTATCTTTGCCGCGTTTAATATATGTCCTAAACATATTCGGCTCATCATCGGGATAATCAAACTCAATTTTGATAAATCCATTCAATATTTTTTTGACGTTCGATTTTGAATAACTCATAGAATTTGTTATATGCATCTACCGCCTCTTTGGGTGCATCTTTCACAAGAATACCGCCATCTTCGTAAGGCTCAAAAATTTTTCTTAGTTCTATCATTTCCGGTGTACACGAAAATCTCATAATTAAATCCCTCCAATAATTTCCTAACCTATATTCGCTATAAGCTTAATCTTCATCATCATCTTCCATATCACTTATGTCCACGTCTAAATCTTGAAAGGATTGATCGGGGGACAAGCCGAGAAACTCTTTCATTTCAGCAATCCTTTCCTCTAAAGTTCCTCCGTCTAATATATCTGTATTTGTTGCCATACAATAACTCCCTTTCAGAAATAATTTTTCATACTGCTTTTGCAGTTCTTTACCTTTGCCATCTGCCTAACGTCCGAAATAATGCTTCATTCACCTTAAATTATACCACGGTTTTTTCCAATGTCAACCCAATTTCCACCGTCACTGCAGCAAACCGACCTTTTTTTGTCACGATTATGATTATCTTCTGTTTTCCAATACTACGCCACCCTGTAATTATATGAAGCGAAGCCTTTCCTGTTTATATCGATAACCAAAAACGAATTTTAACGTTTTTATGCCGTTAATTTTGATATAAGGCAAATATTTATTGTGCAGTGCATATATAAAAGTAAACGAAAACCCCTCATGATTAGCTGCGGGGCTCAATACGAATAGTTAGACCGAAAGCGGTGTTTAATATGCCACATCTGATATATTTGCGGAAATCCCGCGCGGACGTTCAGGCGGAAAGGTTGGGAGAGGGGGAAACTCTCGCACGGCATGAAACACAGCTGTTGGAGCTTGCTAAACGCCGTTCCCTTGAAATAGGCGATATTTATCGTGAAATTGTCAGCGGTGATACCATTGCCGCCCGCCCTATGATGCAAAAGCTCCTTTCGGAAGTGGGTGACGGTATGTGGGACGGGGTAATTGTTATGGAAATCGAACGTCTTGCAAGAGGTGACACCATAGATCAGGGAATAGTTATGCGTACATTCACATATTCCGATACAAAAATAATTACCCCTGCAAGGGATTACGACCCTGCCTGCGAAGCTGACAGCGAATACTTTGAGTTTTCCCTTTTCATGTCACGGAGGGAATACAAAACCATAAACCGCCGTATGCAGGCGGGCAGAATTGCTTCTGTAAAAGAGGGCAATTACATAGGGTCACTGCCGCCATACGGCTATCGAAAGGTACACGATTTGCAAAGCCGCGTTTTCACCCTTGAACCTATTCCGGAAGAAGCTGAGGTTGTTAAGCTGATGTTCCGTCTTTCCCTCGAAAATAAAGGGGCAAGCTGCATAGCCACGCACCTTAACAGCATGGATATCAAGCCGCGGAAGTCGGCGAAATGGACTTCCTCGTCTGTCCGTGATATTCTCGAAAATCCCGTTTATTGCGGTTATCTGCGCTGGAATTGGCGCAAATCCGTAAAAAGCGTTTCGGACGGTAAAGTAAAAACACCCCACACGCCCTTTGGCGGCACGATGAAAAATTCCTTTGCAGGGCTTTTGTACTGCGAATATTGCGGTCATGTAATGGTCAGACGTCCGAAAAAGAACGGCGGCGCTATGATGATTTGCAATTATCCCGACTGCATTTGCGTCGGATCGGATATGGATTACATCAGCGACATGATATTATCCGCCTTAACCGACAGCTACAACGATTACATTGCCCTTGCAAAAGAGCAAGACACCGCTCCGGAAAGCATAGACACATCGGTTATTACCACGGAAATTAAAAAGGCGGAAAAGCAGCGGCAAAAGCTATACGAATTGCTCGAACAGGAAATCTATACACCTGAGTTGTTTGCGGAAAGAAATAAGATTTTGACGGAGCGGCTTGCGGGACTGCGCAAAAGGGCAGGTGAAATTAATGCCGCCAAGCAGCAAATAACGCCCTCTGCAGCCGCCGCAAAAATAAAGCACATTATCGATTGCTACGAAGCATGCTGTGACGGTACAGAAAAAAACAACCTGCTTAAGGAGGTCTGCCGCAGAATTATTTACGGGAAAACAAAAAGCAGTCGGTGGAGCTCCCCCGATGCTCATATTACGATAGAGTATGATTTTTAGTGATATGACTAACGGGCAAGTTCTTCTGTCCCGATATCGTTCATAATTGCCTGAGCCTGCGGATATGGTGCGGTGTATCTTTGATTCAGATAGCGCATGGACGCCGAAAGCTCACCGTCGGGGCCTCCAAGCTGGCTTATTATAAATTTTGCAAGCTTGGCATTGGGGTTTTTGATTTTAACGGGATATTGCAGTTTCTTTTCGTAAATCCACATAATCAGTTACCCTCCTTTTCCCATGGCCACGGAGCCTTTGCCCATGAAAATACTCCGTCACAATCCGCCTGGTAGGGCGTTATCGGTCCGAAACGTGCCGAAAATTCATCCATTGCCCTTTGGCGCATTTCCTTGTACTGCTTGTAGGTTTCAAGCGCTCTTTGGCAGCGCGGGTGTGTGTCAAGATACAGCTGCAATTCATAAAGATAGAAATCATACATCTGAATTGCCCTTAATAAATTGCTTCTATTCATAAACACCCTCCTTGCCTGTAAACGGCAGATAAAGTGCCGGGAAAATAGTTCCTCGTTCAAGACCAACATTTTCCGGGTACATATCCCCCAGAACCTGATACGGTACATACGCCATTGCAAGAACAGGATCTGCGGGAAGCGTTCCCTCAACAACATGTAAGCCTTCGCCGGAACATCTTATATTATTATCCATACGATACTCCTTTCAAGGGTAATAGTTTTACCCTTGTTCACTATATTCACGGAGCAGCGTATTTGACACAGCAGCAGAAAAAACTTTTTTCAATAAAAGCAGAAGCGGTGTTATTGGTTAATTGAATTGCTGACGCTGTTCGCCCACATATATTTCTCCCGCTTTTAATCCTGCTCGCCGCTATCAACTGTCGGCGGAAGACGGTAGCTGTGCAGACACTCCGCCTCTCAATAATTCTTCTGCATTTTTCAGTGCGGTTTCGGTTATATCACTTCCGCACATTATTCTGGCTATTTCATACTTCCTTTCTGTAAAATCCAGCCTTTTCACATGGGTAAATGTCCTGCTGCCGTCACTGCTCTTTTCTATAAGCAAATGATTATCAGCCATTACTGCAAGCTGTGATAAATGCGTTACGCATATTACCTGTCTGTGACGTGATACCTGCTTTAGCTTTATACCGATTTTCTGTGCCGCACGACCGCTTACTCCCGTATCTATTTCATCAAAAATAAGCGTTTCAATATCGTCCTTTTCGGCCGTAACGTTTTTCAAGGCAAGCATTATCCTTGAAAGCTCTCCTCCCGATGCAATGCGGTAAAGGGGCTTCATCCCCTCTCCCTTATTGGTGGAAATAAATATTTCCACGGAATCCATGCCGCTTACGGTAAGCTTGCCCTTTTCTACCTTGACAGACAGCTTTACATCAGGCATATCAAGGAATTTCAGTTCCTCCTCAACCTGTTCGGAAAAACGTTCAGCCGCCCTTTCCCTTGCCAAAGACAGAGTCTTCGCCTTTTCCGATACCACCTCAAGCAGGCGTTCACGTTCGGCACTAAGTCTTTCAAGCTCCGATGTTGAATCGTTGATAAGCTCCAGCTCTCTTCTTGCAGATTTCCCGTATGCAAGTACATCGGACAGCTCCGGTCCGTATTTTTTCTTTATTGCATTTATGCTGTTAAGCCTTTCGGTAAGATAGCCGTATCGTTCACCGTCAATATCTATCCGCTCGTTTTCGTGGGATATTTCCGATGAAATATCATCAAGCTCCACAGACACGCTGTCAAGACGTTCACACAGTGACTTTATTCCGCCGTAATTCTCCGATACTGCGTAAAGCGCCTTAATGCATTTTCGTATAAGCTCAATCGCACCCTCAAGCTCTCCGTCCTCATCGCCGTCCATCATCACAGCCGCCGCAGAAAGCGACTCCTTAATGCTTTCGCTGTTTTGGGCAATTCGGTACTCGGTTTCAACCTCTATATCCTCATTTTCGGTAAGAGCAAGGGCATCTATTTCATCCGCCGCTGCCTTTAGGGACTGCTCCCGCTGCATACTGTCACGATATTCCACGGCCATTTTCTTCAATTCACGGGAAATGCTTTGCAGCTTACGGAAGCTGTCGGTATAATCGTTTCTAAGTCCCTCAAGCTCCCCGAAGCTGTCCAGTATAAACAGATGATTTTCGGGAGATAGCAGCTGTTGATTATCATGCTGACCGTGTATATTTACAAGGCACTCCCCTATTTCGCGCAGTGCCGAGGCTGTGGCGGTACGCATATTTATCCTTGCGCTGCTGCCTCCATCGGAATTTATTTCCCTTGTAAGCAGCAGTCTATCGTCCTCCTCACTGTCAACGCCCAGCTCTGTAAGCTTTTTTTTCACATTGTCCGATATTCCTGTAAAGGTTGCGGTAATTATCGCCTTTTCACACCCTGCACGCACTATATCCTTATTTGTACGCTGACCGAGAACTGCGCTTATGCTGTTTACAAGTATTGATTTACCCGCACCTGTTTCACCGGTAAAAACATTAAAGCTATCGGTAAAGGGTATATTAGCCTCCTCGATAACCGCAAGATTTTTTATATACAACTCACTGAGCATAAGGTATCACCCTTTACTAAACAATCTGCGCATATCGCTGACCAGCAGCCTTGCATCCTTTTCCGTGCGCATAAGAACAAATATGGTATCGTCACCGGCAATAGTGCCCACAACTCCCGCATAATTACCCTTATCAAAGGTGGCACAGGCAGCCTGAGCCATTCCGCTGCGGCACTTGATGACAACGGTATTTCCCGCACTGTCCACACCGATTACGGAATCAATGAAGATCATCGGCAGCTTATCCGTAAATTTTTCCGACATAATATACACCGATACACCATCAACATCGGCTTTCTTCAGCCCCAGCTCTCTTATATCTCGGGAAAGTGTAGCTTGGGTTACATTAACCCCCTCCCCCGCCAAAAGCTCACGCAGCTGCTCCTGACGTTCGACCTTGCCCGATGCAATAAGCTTTAATATTCTATCATGACGCTCGGCTTTCATAAAAATACACTCCTACCGATTTAATATGCTACTTAATCGGACTCATCAGTTTATTGTTTACGGCATCATAAAAGGAATGTCCTGTCATATCAATAAGCTTTAGACACCTTTCCGATTTGGATATTACAAGACTTTCACCTGTTTTCAGATTGCCTGTTAAATTGCCGTCCACGCTGAAATAAGCATCGTCACAGCCCCTCGTGGTATGATTTATAACAAGACTTTTATCCGCAGGAAAAATCATGGGACGGGGAAAAAGCGAATGGGGACAGATAGGCGTTACTTGAATACATTCAAGGGTTGGCACGATAATCGGCCCTCCTGCCGAAAGGGAATATGCGGTTGAACCTGTGGGAGTTGATATTATAAGCCCATCCGCTCTTGCGGACGTTACAACAGTATCGTCGATACTCACCGTATAATCCGATATAGCTGAATAGGAACGGCTAAGGTAAACATCATTCAGCGCGGTATATTTTTCTTCGCCCTGAGCCGTATGGTACACACAGTCAATCATCATTCTTATTTCTACACTATAATCGCCGCTTATGATATTTGTAAGGCTGTCAAGTCCATCTGTTTCCAATGTCGCCATAAAGCCCAACCGGCCTGTGTTAATTCCCAAAAGCGGCTTATCATACCTTGCCGCATAAGCTGACACTTCGAGTATAGTGCCATCTCCGCCGATTGCTATAATTATATCACAGCTGCGGCATATATCGTCTATGCCGCCAAAATGACAGCAGCCTTCATCGGAAAGCTGCTCCTTGTAGCCGTCCGCAAGCCATACATCCGCTGACAGATTACGGAGAATAGAACATACCCGATATGTTGTCTGATATGCGTTTTTCTTTGAGAAATTGGGATAAACAACAATATTCAAGTAAATCACCCTCCTATGCTTTTATGAGCCTGTGACACCATTGCCTCCGGTGAAATATCCGCTAATTCTGTACGACTTTTTGACAGACAGATTAAAAACTCGATATTTCCGTCCCCTCCGCTTATGGGAGAATAGTCAAGTCCTTTTGCAAAAAGTCCGTTGGCGGCAGCTTCCGCCACCACCTCCTTTATTACCCTCACCTGAACCTTTTGGGAACGAACAATACCGTTTTTGCCCAAATCTGCGCGTCCACACTCAAATTGGGGCTTTATCAGAAGTACAGCTTCACCGTTTTCGCTCAAAAGCTCCCCTATCTTTGGAATGATTATTTTCAGGGAAATAAAGGAAACATCTGTGCAAATAAAATCTATTTCCTCGGAAAAATCCGATGTGGCGGTGTCCCTTATATTCACGCCCTCCATGCATTTAACACGGCTGTCGCTGCGAAGTCGTTCATCAAGCTGATTATGTCCCACATCGAGGGCATACACAAGCCTTGCGCCATTTTGCAGCAGACAATCGGTAAAACCACCGGTTGAAGCGCCTATGTCAAGACAGCTAAGCCCCTCAACGGATATGTCAAAGCAGGAAAGAGCTTTTTCAAGCTTTAGTCCTCCCCTGCTTACATATTTGGGTAAATCGCCCGTGACAATAACGTTATCACCGTCGTACACGGTTTGAGAGGGCTTGACCGCTTTTACACCGTTGACATTCACCGCACCGCTGAGAATAAGTGACTTGGCTGCTTCCCGACTGCGAACGATATTATTTTGAGCGAGGTATACATCAAGTCTCATTTTCCTTTATAAAGCTCCTTATCCTTTCTGTCATTCCCACCTCGTCAAGTCCCAATTCCGCCAGCAAATCCTCGGTTTTACCATGCTTTACAAAGCCGTTAATACCGTATATTTTAATTTTTCCGTTAAATCCGCTTTCATGGAGCAGCGCTGTAAGCCGCTCACCGAAGCCGCCTGAAGCTATGCTCTCTTCAAAGATGATTATGCCTTTATAGGCAGAGCATATATCAACGATTTTCCGTTCTATCGGGAAAAGCTTAACGGCTTTAAGCACATCGATACCGCATTTTTCTCCTGCCTCGGCAAGGAAAATGCCGCATCTTCCGTAGCTTACCGCAAGCAGCTCCGAATTACGGGTTTCAATACAAAAGTCACCGCTTTCATCCAAAAGCATATGCCTTTGGGGATCATTTCCCTTGGGATATCTTACCGCGGCAACAGCCTTATCGGTATACAGTGCCCTTTTGATACATGCCCTTAGCTCCCCATAGTCCGACGGAGAATATATTGTTACATTGGGAATAGCGGAAAGCATGGGAACATCAAAAATACCCTGGTGTGTTTCGCCGTCCTCACCCACAATTCCTGCTCTATCCACTGCAAGGACAATATGTGTACCGCATATTGCCGCATCATGTATTATCTGGTCATAGCAGCGCTGCATAAAGCTGGAATACACCGCAAAAACGGGAATCATACCGTTTGTGGCAAGTCCTGCCGAAAAGGTAACGGCATGCTGCTCGGCAATTCCAACATCAAAAAATCTTTCGGGATATTTTGATGCAAAGCTGTGAAGTCCTGTGGCATATTTCATTGCGGCAGTTATGGCACATATCCTGTTATCGGATTCCGCAAGGGCGGTAAGCTCCCGTCCCATTTCCGATGAAAAGCAGTCCTCGCAGACCTCATCGGGATTTCCCTTCATCATTGAGCCTGCAGAAACTCCGTGAAATCCCCCCGGATTATCCTCGGCGGGATGATAGCCCTTTCCTTTAACGGTATTAACGTGAACAAGCACAGGCTTTTTAGCCGCCTTTGCCGCATTGAGCGTTGTTTCCAAAGCGTTTAGGTTGTGCCCATCAACAGGTCCGAGATAAACAAAGCCCATATTTTCAAACATCGTTGTGCCTACATATGAACCGTTTACACGATAAAGCCCCCACCTTAACAAATCCTTTGAATGACCGATAATTTTTTTTGCGGGAACGCCCACAACAGGAGTTGCATCCAGTGTACGCTCAACATTCTTCTTTAGCTCCTGGTAAGCCTTATTGCCCCTCAGCTTGGAAAGATATTTTGCCATAGAGCCTACATTTTTTGATATGGACACGCCGTTGTCATTAAGTATTACTATGAGGTTACATCCGCTCTTTCCCGCATTGTTCATAGCCTCGTAAACCATTCCGCCGGTAAAAGCGCCGTCACCGACCACTGCAACAACATCGTGATTATCCCCCTTAAGCTTCATGGCACGGGATATACCGTATGCTGCGGAAATGGAATTGCTGCTATGACCGCTTATAAAGGGGTCGTGGGGAGATTCGTCGGGTCTTGTAAATCCCGAAATACCGTTTTCCTTACGTATGGTATGAAAATCGGCAAGTCTGCCCGTAAGTATTTTATGCGTATACGACTGATGTCCCACGTCCCATATTATTTTGTCATTGGGAGAATCAAATACACGATGAATAGCCATTGAAAGCTCTACCGTCCCCAGATTGGAGGACAGATGTCCGCCGTTTTCCGATACGGTTTTTATAAGTATCTTCCTTATTTCCCTGCAAAGCTCCTTGCATCTGCTGTGGGACAGCTTTTTCAGATCCTCGGGAAGCTTGAGTTCCTCAAGAGGCACCTTATTTATGTCCATTTATATTTCACATCCCTGTATTAAACGCTGATTGGAATAATAAAAGCAAGTAACACCCCGAGAACAGCGCCGCTAAACACTTCAAAGGGAGTATGACCCAGATATTCCTTCAAGTCCTTTATAGTGGTATTGGCGGTTTCCACAGCTGCACTTGTAATTTCCGCAAGGGTTTTGGGCTGTGCCTTTACCTGCTTCTGTTTTTCTGCATCAACGAGAAAATGGTTGATTTTGTTTATCTCTCTCGCGTGCTGACCTGCCGCCCTGCGAACGCCCATCGCATCATACATGGTTATAAGCGCCACAATACACATTACACCGAAAATTGTGGACGTTATTCCCTCTATTCTTCCAATGCCCGCCGTTGCCGAGCAAACCATTGCCGAATGGGCACTGGGCCACCCTCCCGCTCCGAAAAGACGTTCCGCGCTGAATTTTTTCGTTTTCCCAAGATTTATCATTGTTTTGAGAAATTGCGCAACACACCATGATATTACCGCCGATAACAGAATATAGTTGTAAATATCTTTCATGTCCTACGGGTGCGGTAAGTGCCGCAGCCCTGTTTCTCCTTTCCCTCTATTAAAATTTTCTGCCAAGAAGGTCATTTGTCAGGTAAACAATAAATTCATTGTCGGGGAAGCTCTCAGCAATATCCAATGCGGCTTGCGTAAGCTCCTCAGCCTTTTTTGCGGCAGCCTCTACACCATGAACCGCCGCGTACGTCTGCTTTCCGAGATCGGCGTCACTTCCAATGGGTTTTCCCAAAACCTCCGAGGTTAACGTTATATCAAGTATGTCGTCGGTTATCTGAAAAGCAAGTCCCAAGGCACAGGCATATTCCCTTGCAAAGGGAATTTTATCGTATGCCTCGGCACAAATGCATCCCATAACGCAAGCTGCTTCAATCAAAGCGGATGTTTTAAGGGCGTACATTTTCAGCAGTCTTTCATCGCTGTATTCGTCTGTGCAGCAGGTATCTATAATCTGACCGCCTATCATTCCGCATACGCCTACCTCCCGACTAAGCTCCTGTATCAGCTTTACACGCTGTTCAAAGCTTACATTCTCATCGGCAGCTATAATTTCAAAGGCAAGACACTCCAGAGCATCTCCCGCAAGCAAAGCCTGTGCCTCGCCAAACTGCTTGTGACAGGAGGGCTTTCCGCGGCGGTAATCATCATCGTCCATACAAGGCAGATCGTCATGTATCAGCGAAAATGTATGAATCATTTCTATAGCGCAGGCACTGTCTAAAGCCTTTTCGGCACTTCCACCGAATATCCGACAAAACTCCATAAGAAGCACAGGTCGTATACGCTTTCCTCCCGCTGACAGTGAATACCACATAGCATCGGGACAGGACTGCTGATAGGGCGCGTTGTCATCATTATACTTAGCCCTAAACTTAGCAAGCCGTTCATTTACAAGCTTTATCGTTTCCTCAAGGTGATTTGAATATTCCCCTCTATCCATTATCATTCCCCCATAAAATTAATCTAAATCCTCGGCATAAGAAATTTTCAAAGCTGCGTTTTCCAGCTCCTTTTTGCAGGCTGAAATTTCGGAAACGCCCTCCTTGTAAAGCTCAATAGCCTTTTCAAGAGGAATATCTCCGCTGTCAAGCTGCTTTATAATTTCATCTACCTTGCTTATGGATTTTTCAAAGCTCATAGAGCATCCTCGCTTTCATCTGTATCGCAAATGCTTTCCACAACAGCATCTGCACTGCTTCCGTCCGCAAATCTTACGGATATGGTGCTTTCCTTTTCCAGTCCCTTGGCGGAGCGTATCAATCCTGACTCACCGTAAACAAGACTGTACCCTCGTCCCATCACTTTCAAGGGGCTAAGCGCATCAAGCTGTACAGCCAATGCAATAACATTCGACTGCTTTTTATCGAGATAAGATTTAATCGCGGTTTCAAGGGTTAATTCTCTCTGACCTAAAAGCTCCTCGCTGCGTTTTATTGCGTTATCGGGGCAAAGGACTTTAAGCTTTCTTTGAGCGTCAATAACCTTTAGCCGTCTGTTTTCAATTGCCGCAGCCATATGCTCCCTAAGTATATCCTGCTTACCGCTTACAGCCGCTTTCAAAACGGAAATATCGGGAACAGCAAGCTCCGCAGCCGCAGAGGGAGTGGGGGCGCGTAAATCGGCGGCAAAATCCGTAAGGGCAATATCCGTTTCATGTCCCACAGCGGAAATAATCGGTTTATTTGCGGCAAAAACCGCTCTTACAACCTTTTCATTGCTGAAAGCCATAAGATCCTCGGGAGAACCGCCGCCCCTGCCGCATATTATAACATCGCATCCGCTTTCATCAGCCGTATTCAGCGCTTCACATATGGAATCGGGCGCATAATCTCCCTGAACAAGGCAAGGAAAAATCACCGCCTCACATATGGGATACCGTCTGCCCAATATGTTGAGAATATCCCTGAGCGCAGCCGCATCCCGTGAGGTAACTATTCCCACTCTTTTCGGGAATTTGGGGAGGGGCTGCTTAAATCGTTCATCAAACAATCCCTCATCGGCAAGTCTGCGTTTTAGCTGCTCTATTGCCATATAAACCGCACCGTCGCCGTCGGGCAGCATATCGGTTACATAAAGCTGATAAATACCGTCACGCTCAAAAACCTGCACACTTGCCATCACCGCAACGCTCATTCCGTTATAGGGAACGAACGGAAGCCGAGCGGCGAAATTATTGAACATAATAGCCTTTACCGCAGAGGTGCTGTCCTTGAGGGTAAAATAGAAATGCCCTGTTTTTGCGTGGTTGGTAAATCCGGATATTTCACCCTTGATTAGCCTGTTGTGCAGATTTGCGTCCTCCTTGAGCTTGAAGGACATATATCGGTTAAGCTGACTGACTGTAATTGCCGAATTCATGGTTTACCTCCATGTTGGGAAATATAGGCGTATATAGCAGCGCCTGCCGCATTATCGCAGGAATAGTACGGCGTACCGAAGCAAATATCATTCATCCTGCTTTCCAAAAAATCACGTATTATTTTATCGGACATAACGCCGCCCGCAAATATTATGGGAAAATTGCCAAACCTCTCCCTTGCAGCCTTTGCCATTGAATAAATCGTTTCCGCACAGACGTTTAACACATACAGCGCAATATCCTCACGACACTCACCGTTTTTCAGCATATCCTCCGCCTTATTCTGAAAGCCCGAAAGACAGCAGCTGCCGTTTTTTATAACAGGTCTGACGGTTTTGGTAAGCTTTCCCGAAAGGGCAAGTCTTTCAAGCTCCGCGCCGCATGGAAATGATAGTCCGAGCATTACGCCGGTACGATCTATAAGCTGACCGGCTTTGAGATCGAGAGATGTGGAAACCTCCGTTATATCCATGACATTCGATGACGGCGTACACAGCAGACAGTCGGTAGTACCACCGCTTACATGAAACGCCAAAAAGCTTTCCGACAGCATATCGAGCCTATTGGCAGAATAAAGCGCCGCAAGTATATGCCCCATTTGATGTGAGGTTTTATACACGGATATATTCATTACGGAACCGATTGAATCCGCGAGCCCCTCCCCGCACAAAAAGCAGGGCATATAAGAGCCTTCTGCCAAGCGCGGCTTTACCGATACGCCGATTGAGGATAATTCCGATAGCTTACACCTATTTCGCAGCTTTGATATAACAAGAGGAAGCTGTTTTGTATGGTGAAAAACCGCATCACTCTGTCTTAGTCCCGCTTCACCGTTTTTTACGGGCAAAAGCATTCTCTCGGAAACAATATCCATTGTCTCCGTGTCAAGTACAGCGGCTGATGTGGTGTAATTGCTTGTATCTATTCCCAAAACACGCATAGCTTTACTCGTTATCGGAGGTCACAGACCCGTTTTTTTCCGCAAACGATCTGGCAAACGCTCCAAGTACGCCGTTTACAAAGGCTGTATCACTTTCAAAGGAATACTTCTCCGAAAGGTGAACCGCCTCGCTTATTGCCACGTTTACGGGAACATTTTCCTCGTAAAGGCACTCGTAAACAGCAATTCTAAGGACGGTAAGGCTAACCTTACCTATACGATTGACACGCCTTTTTTCACTGAATCCCGATATAACGCTGTCAAGCTCCGTAGTTTTTTCGTTTATTTTTTCAAAAAGCTCTATAGCATCGGTACATAACGGAAATTCCTCTGCTTCTCTTTCGATAGCGGCAATCTCCTCACAGGTATCATCCCTGAACTGCTTTTCAAAAAGCATAAAAAAAGCAGCTTCTCTTACTTCACTTCTTTTCATAGACATTCATCCCAATTTAAACTAAATTGCCGTAAACATACACGGCATGATATACGGTCTCTCTTGCCGCATATATGTTTATTATAGCACACTTTAAAGAAATACACAACAGTATTCAGCAAATTTTTTTCATTTTTTGCAGATTGTCCCTGCAGCCACTGCCTTATGCCGACTTATTATGTTATTAAATTGCTTTTGTTTATCAACCGGCAGTTAGCTGTCGGTATATTTGCTGACGCAATTTCACTGCATTTTATGTTGGTTACGGTCGGTGACGGTGACAGCTGCAAGCGATTCCCTTATTAACCACAAAAAGGCAGTGCCGAAAACGGTACTGCCTTTAAAATACTATAGATTACAGCTTTGCGAGCAGCTTCTTCTTCTCAGCGGAAAATTCTGCCGCTGTAATTTCACCGCTGTCAAGCTGTGATTTCAGCTGCTTAACCGCCGATTCAAAATCAGCCAGTGACACTGTTTCACCGTCCCTTGCCACAGGCGCGCTCCTTTTCACAGGAGGCTTCTTCGCAGACAGCTTTTTAGCCATCTCCTCTGCTTCAGCAATAGTCTGATTTGATTTCTCTTTTTCCTCCGCCGCTTTCTTAGCCGCAAGCTTTTTGGCTCTCGCCTTTTCCTCTGCCGCCGCTTTCTCGACCGCAAGC
>MSHL01000035.1:0-66543 GCA_001941135.1 Ruminococcus sp. Zagget11 | reverse complement strand
CTTTTCCTCCGCCGCCGCTTTCTCGGCTGCAAGCTTTTCAGCTTTTGCCTTTTCCTCTGCCGCCGCTTTCTCGGCTGCAAGCTTTTCAGCTTTTGCCTTCTCCTCTGCCGCTGCTTTCTCGGCTGCTATCTTTTCGGCTTTCGCCTTTTCCTCTGCCGCTTCTTTCTCAGCTGCAAGCTTTTCGGCTTTCGCCTTTTCTTCTGCCGCCGCTTTCTCGGCCGCAAACTTTCCAACCTTTGCCCGCTCCTCGGCTTCAAATTGATCGGACAATGTCACAGAAATCTCGGACTTAGCGGATTTTCTTCCGAAAATCTCCTTATTAGCCATATGTGAAAGCTTTTCCTTTACGGATTCCTTTGGATGCTTTTCGGTATCGGGATTTTCAGTCACAGATAAAATATCATCGGCACCGGCAAGCTTGGAAAGAGTCGGTCCATCTGTGAGCCGCTTCCATGCAGCTTCCTCGGCAAGCTGCATTTCACGCTGCCTTTCCTCCTCAAGAGCGCGGCACTTTTCCTCTTTCTGGCGCTCCTGCTTCTCGTTAAATCTTATCACGAACGCTGCCTTAACCTCGTTAATCTGATCAACGATATCGGAAACGTTCGGCAGACACGGAACAATTATCCTTTTCCTGTGTACAACGCCCTTTACGTCACGATCACATTGAATAAACAGCGGACTTGCTTTTACGTTATCATTTATGTATACCTTCGTTATCTCGTCAAGAGAACACACAAAGCGCTGATAAACAGGATCCGACTCACTGGTACCCTGCTGCTCCATCACATAAGCCTGACCGTAAACATGTGCAGCAGACACCGTAAGATAAACGTCTTGCGGCTTGGAAAAAGATGACTCCCTAAAACTTGCCTCATATGCGGCAATCGTCTTTTCATTGTATACGCTGCTTGCTTCACTGCTCATCCTCATTACTCCATTCTATTTAAGTTATAAAGCGGATCTGACTGCATTATTCCGCTTTTTAATAATTAAAAATGGCTGTCGCTAATTATAATTATAACACATATATTTTAAATAGTCAAACGGATTTTATTATTTGACGGATAATTTTGCAAAGAAATTTTATACATTTTGCACAAAAAAATTATTTGCTGTTCAAAAGATGTATATATTTGTCTTTTGCAAAGCCTAAATTAGTCAAACAGCTTCCCGTCCCGAATGGTAACAATCCTGTCCGCACTGGATGCTATGGAATTATCATGAGTAATAAGTATAAGTGTCTGATCGTATTTCTTGATGGAGTTTTTAAGAAGCGACAATATTTCCTTGCCGGACTCGGAATCGAGATTTCCTGTAGGCTCATCCGCGAGAATAACGGACGGACGCGCTATCAATGCCCGCGCTATTGCCACACGCTGCTGCTGACCGCCGGAAAGCTGGTGCGGATAGTGTGACATTCTGTCGGTAAGTCCCAAGGTAGACACTATATCCTCCATATATTCTTCGTCCTCTTTTTTTCCGTCAAGGGAAAGGGGCACAAGTATATTCTCCTTGGCTGTCATAACAGGAAGAAGGTTAAAGAACTGGAACACAAATCCTACATTTCTGCGGCGATATTCCGCAAGCTGCGCCTCTTTCATGGCAAAAACGTCTATTCCGTCCACGGTAAGTGAACCGGAGGTGGGATTGTCCATTGCGCCTAAAATATGGAGCAAGGTGGATTTTCCGCTTCCGCTCTGACCTACAACCGCAAGAAATTCGCCCTTTTCAACGGTCAGCGAAACATCGTCAAGCGCCCTTACAGCCGCTTCTCCCGTACCGTAAACCTTTACAAGATTTTGCGCATTTACAATTGGCTCTGACATATAAAATTCCTCCTGTTTATGGTATTTATTTCTGCAATGCACGCTCCTTCAGAAGCTCGTTTACCTCTGCGAGAGGCATACCTCTTACTCTGTGAGAGCCGCGATACTCCGAATTTGTATGTACCACCACATCACACGACTTGTTCATACGCTGGAATACAGTCTGTTTTACATCAATATATGCAACTCTTTCCAACGGCACTGTTACAGTGTGAAATCTGTATCCCTTGCAATACTTTATACACACGTTTTTCTGCACGATATTTATTCCATTGGTACAATATGCGCAGGACTTGACCAGCAGCAGCCAAACGGCAGGTATTTCCAACAGAATTGTAATAAATAAAATCAGACTGTACCATTCCTGAAAAAATATTATTCCCGCAAAGCCCAATATCATTATTGCAAAAATCAAGACTATGGGTATTGCGATAAAGCGCATAATATAAGTAATATTCGGCGTAATAAAGGTTTCGGACAAGGAAAATTCAGGTAAAAGGTGCTTCATAACCGACAAAAGCTCCGTTCTGCTTTTTCCGTCATATATTCGTTTTATGGAGCATATGGGGACAAAGATAGGGGTTTCTCTTTTTTGTTTGCCGTAGCCTGTGCAGCTTACATTTACCGATGTTACGCCGAAAAGCTTCATAAGCAGATTTTGCTGCATATCGGTATAATTTACCCGTCGGCTGTTGATGAAGTACTGACGTTTATTAAAAAATCCGCCCGAAACGAGTATTGTTGACGCCCGCCGTGAAATTGTAAAATTCAAATGCATCAGCAAATTTGAAACAAAAGAAATTATAAATCCCACCGCAATGACGAGAGTTATCACAACCGCGATGAAAGGCACATTAGCCGCAAATCTCTGCGCAGCCTCATATATATCGGAGGTTACATCGGTGACCGCAGACATAATATAATTTTCAAGCTGTTCGCCGAGTATTTTACTGCCTTGAGCAAAGAATGTACCCAAAAGGATTGTGCCGGAAAGAGTGGATGAGAAAAACACCGAAAAAAACACAAGGCTTTTCTTTGAAACCTTATACACATAGTTCATTCCGCTTAATCCCTTATATTTGCCCGATGCCTTTTCATTGAGCAGATTGAAAAGCCTTGCTCTGTCCGACGGAGAAACAATAAGCAGAATATCGCTGGAATTGGGAACACCCGTGGGCGCATCCGTATCTATATTAATCCTTACCGCACCTATTTTTTTAAGTAAAATGTTCGTACCCGAAGAAACAACCGACACGCAATCATAGGGAATACGCTCCTCTATAACGCCGATAATACCGGTACGCAGCACGACCTCGCTGTCGGTAAATTCAAGCCGAGTGAAATACCATCTTATCACTGCGGCACTAAGCATAATAACGATAACAAGGATATCCCATTCCGCACCGCTCAGCCAGCTTTGGAAATCGGTATCCTTGGACAGCGTAACAAGACCTCGCACGAGAGGAATGAGAAGAAGCCAAAAGTTTTTGGTGGTATATCTTAACAGCGCATAAGGGTGCTGTCTTTTCATCAGTCATTCCCCCCTGTCTGCCGCACAGCTCCATTTTCCGTATCGCCGAATGAACGCCGTATCGCTTCATCGGGGGTGTCAAAGGAAAGCTGTGTATAGCCTTTGGAACCTCCGAAATAATCCGCAAGGTCATTAGACGAGGTATAGGTCACCGTTCCCGCTGATTTTTCTCGCGCCGAATTACTCTTTTCGTACATATTTATGGTGTCGTTTATGCGCTCCTGCCTTGTCTTTACCGCAGGCGCAGTTGCTTCGGCATTGCCTCGCAGAGCCTCCATTATTATTTTACAATCGGCATCGGACAGAAAAAGCAGTACAACATTTCCGCCCATAGCATTTACCGAAATGAAGTTAAAGTGATTTTTTCTCCTAAAGGACAGCGGAACCGACATATGTGATACATGCTGTATGGCGGAGTATTTCATTATCTTATGGGAACGGGAAAAAAGTCCCGTATCGGTAATAAGACAATTATCGGTAAGCTCATACCGTATGGTTCTGTACCAAAGAGGGAGAATTATCACGATAAACACCACATAAATCGCTGAAAGCACTATCATCAGCACAGACACTACCTCTTGCGGCAGCACACCCTCGGTATTGGGAAGATATTCCGGAAATTTATCAACAAGATACCTACGGAGAATTTCAAGTACAACAAGAACAGCCACAGTAATTATCAATGCGGCTATAGATATAAGATGAATCCCCTTTTTATCGGATGTAAATATTTTACTCACCCTGTGATAATCACCTTCCGTCACATATGCCCTACAAAAATTATAGCACATTTTTCTTCCTACGTCAAGGCGGCTGATGAAAAAAAATAATATCATCTGTTTTTTTTACCCCAAAAAATGACAAAAAACAACCCGCACGGGGATAGGAATATCCTCTTTCCCCATGCAGGTTGGTTTTTAACGGAAAACACATTCATTGCCCTGTTAAAAGGACGAAAATTTTCATATAACAGAATGGTTCTGATTTACATCAAGGTAAACTTTATATCATTCCTTTGGCTTTTTTCTATATCCCACGCCAATCATTTTCGGACCGGTATTTGCGGAAATAACGCCGCCTATCATGAAATCCATCTCTGGAGGATAGCCTAACTTCTCGGTAAGCTGCTTCGCAAGCTCCTTGGGCTGCTCACGATCCATGGATGACAAAGTAACATATGGCGACTGAGGTATAATATTTGCCGCAACTATGTCAACGATTTTCGGTATAACGTTCTTATCCCCTCTTACCTTTGCGGGAACCTCGGATATTCCCTGATTAAGGGTTATAATCGGACGCAGTCCCAGAAGCTCGCCGGCAAACGCCGAAGCCGCCTTAACTCTTCCCGATTTCTTTACAAATTCAAGTGTATACACACCGAAAATCATTTCCGAGCAGGCATATATCTCATTCAGATAGCTTACAAGTTCCTCGCCTGTTGCTCCCTTTTCCGCCTTTATTGCAGCTTGGATAATGGGATAACCCGTAGCTCCCGAATATCCGCCCGAATCCACGATATAGAGATTACACTTATCCTTAAAAAGCGGGTCATCCTTTAGATTTTCCGCCGCCAGCACCGCATTGGAATATGTCGCACTTCCTCTTTGGGCAATGGCGATGTAAATTACATCGGTATATCCCTGCTGCGCGTAATCCTTGAATATTTCCTCAAACTGGAACACGTTAATCTGGGAATGTGTGGGCAGATCGGGACTGTTGGCTATAAGCTCGTAAAAGTCCATATTGTCCATTTCTCGGTCAAACATACTTTTATCGCCGACACATATGGGGAACGGTATGATTCGTATATCATACTTTTCCTCAAGCTCCTTTGGTATATCGCAGGCGGAGTCGGAAATAAGTTTGATTTTGCTCATAAGAGCACCTCCATTTTTATATAATATTCGTTCCGATTATCAGCAGTCTGTCGGAACGTGTTGTCCTGTAAGCTTTCCCTCCGAGGAAAGTCCGGGATAATCCCATTGCCTGAGAACCTCGTACACCGCTATGGCGACCGAATTTGACAGGTTCAGACTTCTCAAGGTGTTCCTCATGGGTATTCTCGCACAGTGTGACATATTTACAGCCAGCAGTGCTTCGGGCAAGCCCGCGTCCTCTCTCCCAAAAACAAGAAAAGAGCCGTCGGGGTATGACATATCGGAATGACGTTTCTTTCCCTTAGTGGTGAAATAAACGAAATTTCCCCCTTGATTTTTTTCAAAAAAATCTTCAAGGCTGTCGTAGTAGAATATCTCAAGCTTATCCCAATAGTCAAGCCCCGCACGCTTCAGCTTTTTATCGCTGATTTCAAAGCCCAATGGGTATACCAAATGCAGCGCCGCTCCCGTAACGGCACAGGTTCTCGCTATATTACCTGTATTTTGCGGTATTTGCGGCTCTACAAGCACAATATTAAGTTTAATTTAAATTCACCGCCAATCAAAGCAGCTCATAATCGCAAAGCGACTGCTTATTTATAAGAAAATCAAGACAGCGTTCCAGCATAACGCCCTCTCTTGTATCCGTGCCGTAGCCGTAGGTTGTCTTTATGGCATATTCGAGAAATGCCGATGCACGGCTTAGGGCAATAGGCAGGCTGTCGCCGTTCAGCAGCGACCCCGTAAGAACCGCCGCATACGCATCGCCTGTACCGGGATAATTAACGTTTACCCTTTCGTAAATTACCTTCCAAAACTTATTGTTTTTGCGGTCGTAGCCTACATTACAGGTCTGACTTCCCAAAAACACGCTGGTTATTACAACTATATCGGGACCCAACTCCGAAAGCCGCACCAAAAGGCTTTTAAGCTGTGTGGATGAAAGGGGCATCAGGCTCGGCTCTTCGCCCAAAAGCATATACGCCTCGGTTAGGTTCGGCGTGATTATATCCGCCACGGCAACCAATTCACTCATGCGGCTGCGCAGCTCCCTTGTACAGGTTTTATAAGGCTTTCCGTGATCAGCCATAACAGGGTCTACCACCTTGAGAGAATCGGAATAGCTGCGGAAAAATTCAAGACAATGGTCAATCTGACCCGTTGAAGCCAAAAAGCCGCTGTAAATACATTCAAAGTCCAGTCCCAACGCTTTATAGTGGGATAGTGTCGGTGAAATATAATCGGAAAGATCTCTCATCGTCACATCGCCAAATCCCCCCGTATGGGTTGATAAAATCGCTGTGGGTACGGGACAGACCTGTATTCCCATAGCAGACATTATGGGAAGTATTACGCTTAGAGAGCATCTTCCCACTCCTGACAGGTCGTGTATAGCTGCGACCCGCGGTATATTACCTTTATATGACATTTACCCAATTCCTTTCCCAACTGTACAAACCGCGGCTATTACCTCGGAAGCACCGCACTGAATAAGAAGCTGTGCGCACCGATTTATGGTAGATCCGGTAGTCGTTACATCATCGCACAGCAAAACTGTCTTGCCCTTTACCGTATCGCCGTCACCTATATAATACTGTTCGGCAGCCGCCTTTTTTCGTTCCTCGGCACAGAGAAAATGCTGCGCCACCTTGCTGTACTTCCTTTCAATCACGCCCTTCAGCACCGTTATTTGAGTACCCTTAACTATCCTTGCGGCTATTATATCCGCTTGATTGTATCCGCGGCGGCGAAGTCCCTTTGCACTCATAGGCACTCCCATCACACAGTCTATTTCATTCAAAGCGCCGCTTTTTTCAAGCTTTTCTCTGATTATATCGCCGAATACATAGGCTGCGTTCACTCCATGGTGAAACTTTAAATCGTGAATCCCCGTGATGGCGGGTTCAACGTAAAAAGCTGCGCTGAAGCAGCGACTGTAATACAGAATATCATCGGCACAAATACATTCCGCCCTCCCGCAAAAGGGACAACAGCTGTCCTCCGTAAGGGGAAGCCGCTTTTCACACGCATCGCAGGCAAGAGCATTATAGGGTATAAAATCATCGCAAAACGGACATCTGTTTGGCAAAAATATATCGATAATTCGGTCAATACCGGACGAATATTTATTGTAAATCATAGAGGTATTTCATCCTCCAGCATTTCACGCAGACAGGTATAACGGTTTGTTCTGCGGTTATTTTCCACCATCCTCATGACAATTGACTTTGAACCTACGATTATCAGCATTTTTTTCGCCCTTGTCACAGCCGTATAAAGAAGATTACGGTAATACAGCTTGTCAAAGCCTCCCAGCAGCGGAAGTATTACCGCATTAAACTCACTTCCCTGACTTTTGTGTACAGTAACGGCATATGCCAGCTCCACCTGATCGAGCATATCAAAGGTGTATCCCGCGACTCTTCCCTCAAAATCTATAATTATACTGTTGTCGCGGCGTTTTACGGCAACAATTGTACCGATATCCCCGTTAAAGATACCCGTACCGTTCTCGCCGCCCTTTTTCCATACCACGTCATAGTTATTCTTTATCTGCATAACCTTATCGTTTTCCCGATATGTAAAGATAAGCCCCTTTGTTTCGGAAAGATCCTTTTTGGATGGGTTAAGCCTTTCCTGCAAAAGCTTATTAAGCTCCACCGAGCCTAAAAGACCTTTTCGCGAGGGACAAAGGACTTGGATGTCGTCTATGGGAGAAAATCCGTATGCATCGGGTAAACGCTCCGCAACAAGCTCTGCAACGGTAGCGGCGGCATCCTCCGAATTGAGCCTCTGCATAAAAAAGAAATCGCTGTCCTTTCTGGACAAATCCGGTTCTTCACCCGAAACTATCTTATGAGCATTGGTTACTATGCAGCTTTGCTGTGCCTGACGAAAAATCTCGGTAAGCCGAACATAAGAAAGCCTTCCGCTTTCAATCATATCCTTGAGTATGTTTCCCGCGCCCACAGAGGGCAGCTGGTCGCTGTCGCCTACCATTATCAGTCGGCATGAAAGCTTTATAGCCCTTAAAAGCGCTTCAAAGAGCAGTGTATCAACCATAGACATTTCATCGATTATCATTACATCGCATGAAACGGTATTTGTTTCACAGTGCTTAAATTTAAGCTGTCCCGTACTGTCGTATGTGACCTCCAAAAGCCTGTGAATTGTCTTTGCGGGATAACCCGTAAGGTCGGATATGCGCTTTGCGGCTCTGCCTGTGGGCGCACATATCATTACGCTAAGTCCCCTTTGCTCAAAAAGGGAAATGATTGCCTTAAGCGTGGTGGTTTTACCTGTTCCGGGACCTCCCGTCAGTATCAAAAAGCCCGTTGAAAGGGCGCGGTCTATCGCCCCCCTTTGCTTTTGGGCATATACAATGGTTTTTGCTTTTTCCTCTATATCTATAAGCTTTGAATAATCGTTTTGGTTATCGAGAAAAAAACCTTTCATCAGTGCAAGACGGGATGCTATATAGCTTTCCGCACGATAATAATTATCCAGGAAAATATATCTGCGCCGGCTTTTTTCCTCCTTGTAATACTCACAGAGATTTCCCTCGGAGATTTCATCGTCAATAACCTTGTCCAGCAGCTCCCTATCCACATCAAGAAGCAGCTGTGCCGTTTCGGACAGCCTTTTGTAGGGCAGACAGGTATGACCGTTAAGAGTATTCTTTGCAAGAATATAAGTAATACCCGCCCTTATTCTGGACTCACTGTCCTTTGGTATACCCATTTTGCCCGCCATTGTCTCGGCGGTATCAAAGTCAAGCTCAATTCCGCTCTCACACAGGGTATAAGGATTTGCCTTAATTACCTCGGTGGCAAACTGTCCCCATCTTTTCCATGCGGCAACGGCTATGGAGGGCTGAATCCCATATGAACCGAGGAAAATCATAAGGGTACGTATACCGGTTATCCGTTTAAAATCGTGGGCAATTTCCTCCGCCTTGGAACGGGAAAGCCCTTTTATATCCGCAAGTCTTTCGGGGGTTGATTCTATTACATTAAGGGATTCATCGCCGAAAGCCTCAACAATTCGCTTTGCGGTGGTGGGGCCTATTCCTTTTATAACACCCGATGACAGATATTTCAGTATAGCTGCGGATGTCGCAGGCAGCTTTCTTTCACAGTAATCCGCACGAAATTGCACTCCGAATTTAGGGTGATTTACATATCTTCCGCCTACAGACAATTCTTCTCCTGCTTCAATGTTACCAAGCTCGCCCACAACGGTTACATAGCTTTCCCCCGTGTTTAAGTCAAGCACAATATAGCCATTTTCCTTGTTGCAGAAAAGCACGTCCTCGACTACGCCCTCAATCTTTGTTATGGTATCATTGTCAGCCATTTCAGCAGGAATCCTTTCCGTCGGACGTTCACTGCCGACAAAAATCGGTATATTGAAAAAAATATTCTCCAACAAACCACCTTAATTATACCACATACACACCGTAAAGTCAATGAATATTTCACGTATTTGTTTGCATTAAATGCAAAAGCGCCTGTCACTGAAAATACTCAAATACCGCACAAGGCAGGCAAGCCCTGTGCGGTATTTTTCGGAGCAGCGCTGCTGCCCCGTGCAAAAATTTGCTTCATTATCAATCCGGCGTTTTTATAGAGTATTTTCAAATTATTTATCGGCTTTTGTATCATCCTTTTCAAGGAAACCGTACACAACAGCTGCAAGAGCGCCGCCAACAAGAGGACCGACAATAAAAATCCAAACCTGGGACAAAGCATCACCGCCGGCAAAAATTGCAGGCATCAAGCTTCTTGCGGGGTTTACCGATGTGCCTGTCAGGGCAATTCCGAGAATATGTACAAGGGTCAGCGATAAGCCTATAACCAGTCCCGCAACCGCACCGTTTTCAACCTTGCTTGTAACTCCTATAATAGCGAGAACAAACACAAAGGTCAGGATAATCTCAACCAACAGCGCGCTGCCGGCATTTCCGTTAGTCCAGCCCGATTGAATTTGGTTTGCGCCAAATCCGCAATCAAACCCGAACACTATGCCAAGTACAAGACAGCCCAAGGTAGAACCAATAAGCTGTGAAACAACGTATCCCACAAAGTCGGTAGGTGAAAGCTGTTTGCGAATGAGCATTGCCAAGGATACGGCGGGATTTATATGACATCCGGAAATGTTACCGATGCTGTATGCCATTGCAACGATTATCAGACCGGATGCAAGGGCTGTCAGAATATAACCGCCGCCGTTGGCGCTGTCACACCCTACAGCACAAGCTGTACCGCATCCAAATGTAACCAGTACAAATGTACCTATTACCTCGGCAAGATATTTTTTAAAAGTTCCCATATAAAAACTCCTCTCAAATGGTATGGATAGCTGTATATTTATGTTATTAAGCTATCAATTTTTAATATGTTCTACCAAATGCCCAATGCCGGTAACAAATGACGCAAAATTTTAATGCAAACGGCGATACAAGCTATAGTCCCGACAATACGCCGTGATTATTGCAGCTGCTTGTACCACAACTTCCGTTCATTTAATTTTAACAAATAATTATAAACAATTCAACCAAATATTTATTACCAAAGTGTTATATTTAGTGCAATCTGACAATATATAGCCTATTCGCCGAATTTATCCCTTATGGACACCTTTACTGCATATTCCGCAAAATGTCTTAGCTCCCAATAGGTTCTTATATAGCTGTTGTTTTCGTGCATAAGCATTTGAATTTCCACCGGTACGGAAAGAAAATATCGCCTTGCACCCGAGCTTTCATTTATAAGCTCCCTTAAATCCGCATACCTGATAATTAATCACCGCCCTTTCGGATATTGTGCCGCAAAGGCTGTAATATATGCCGAAAATCATTATCATATTATGCAAAATAAAATCCTGTGTTAAACAAAAAGGCGTTGACTACTCTCGTAATCAACACCTTAACATTTGCACACAACATTTTAACGGGAAAGCCATGCATACGCCACATCTAAAGCTTCATACAGGCTATTTTTCTCACTCTGCTTTACTATAGCCTCAATGGGACTAAGCTTTTCATCGGTAGCCATCTTGTAAATATGCACCTTGCTTGCAACATCCAGATCCCCTACTTTTGTTTTTTCGGTTATCTGCATATAAATAACGTGCGAATCATACATATTCCCGTAATAGATTTCATCTCCCTTTCGTACAAGGGGATATCCTTTATAGGTAAAGAATTTTTTATCCTTTGTTGCCGCCGCTTTTTCACTCAAAATAATTCCTCCTTAATCGTAATATTGCGCTAAAATTCCAATCACTAAATACAATATAACATATCTGTATCAATTTTGCAAGTAAAAATACAAATTTTTTTCATAAAGTTCTCTATGCTCACCTGCAAGGGATTAAAACATATGACCGAATTTAAGCGCTGATGTACGCTATATGCTATGCCGACATTATTCATTGTCGGCACAGCTTTTATACTATCACAAACGCTGCGAAAAAAACGTCGATTTACCAAACCGTTACCATATCTTCTCCCGCAAGCAAATGCTCCAGATTTTCCGCAAGTCTGTCCACATACGCTGTGCGGCATTTAAAGGAGGTTCTGCCGTTAAGCTTTATAATGGTCATTCTGTCTGAGGACGGTATAAATTCAAGGACATCCGTGCCGTCGGTACTGTCAATAGTTACGGTAAGCGTTACCTCCTCGTCCGTATCCGTGAGATATATCTCCTCGGCAGGCGCACGGAGCAGGAACTGGTAAAAGCTCTTGAAAAGCTCTGCGGAAATGGTTTCGCCATTGCACTTAACGGCAAAGTCATCGGCACCGCCGCTAAGCTTGAACACATTTTCACTATCCGCTGTGGCTATGGTAAGCTCCTCCACGTTGTAAATGTAGGTAGATGTGATAAGTGTCATTGTTATATCCATCGGCATAACGGTTGCCCATGGCAGATCGTCTGCGGCAAAGATAAATACAATATCAAAGCCCTCCGCCATAGCGTAGTAATATCCGCTTGTTTCGCTGCCGATTGTCAGGCTGAAGTCACCGCCCACAATATCGAAATCAACAACGGCAAAGGGATCTGCAAGGCCATATGCTTCAAGCTCGGCATCTGTGGGTGACATTGCCGCTATTCCGCTTGCGGTAAGACCGAACACACCGTTTACCACCGCATCGGAGGTATCGGGGTTCAGATCAAGCTCCACAGGCTCGGTTAAAACGTGAGATGATGAGTTACCCGTAACGGCATCCTCGTCGTCCTGGCGAATATCATACTCAATAACAATATCATAGTCAATATCCTGTCGGGAAATAGAGATTTTGTCCACCCTCGTGTAGTCGGTATCATCGTCCTCACTTTCCGCTTCCTTTGCCGTATACACGGTTTTCTCAACAAAGTAATATTTACTCTGCTGCAGCGTGGAGAAGGTGGATGTTTTTACGGTATAGACGGTGTTTTCACCCTCAAAGCGCATATAGGAATTGCTCTCCGTGGGCACTTCATTTCCTATGAGAACCGTATATTCTCCGCTGTCAAATTCAACGGTGAATTTCAGCGAAGGCTCGTCAAGACCATAAATCGAAAGATCGTCGCAATCCTCCGTGACAACTCGCTGTGCCGTCAGACTTGACACAACGTTAAGCGCACCTGTTATTCCCGAATCATAGAGCTGATGACCGTCAAACTCCATTATTCCCCAGCTTTCGCCATCAGGATAACGTTCAATGTCATATTCGCCGGTGGAATTTTCCACATGGATTTTCACTATAGAGTCGGGATCCTTGTCATAAAGCAGTCTTGACTCCTCCTCTTCCTCGGAAACGGTGGTTTCCTCGGATTCGGTTTCATCATCGGCATTATTAAGCAGGGTCAAAGCAACAATGCCGCCTGCAAGCAGGAGCAGTACAACCGCTCCCACTATAATAAACAGCAGCTTTTTTTTCATTACTTCGTTCTCCTCTTAACATATACAACAATTCCCACGATTAGAACTGCAAGCGGTATTGCAACTATAAATACGGCAGTGCATATATTATAATCTTGGAGGGTTACATCAAAGCTGTCGGAGGTCAAATCCTTCGATACAATGCTTATACCGGTGTTTTTACCTGTCATGGTATTCAAAACTGAAAGGAAATATTCACCGTTATTGTAGTAGGTTGAGCCTGTGAATGTGGAGTGGAGATTTTCAGCAGATCCTACTACAAGAACATTGCTGTAAACCATATTATTGTCACTGTCAAACATATATTTTCTTCCCAGTGCCATAACACTCTGCTCGCCGTATGTGAGCAGGGATTCATCCTGTGCCTCGGCGATTTCATCGGTCATTATAAATCCTGTTTCGTCTGTGGAAAGCAGATTTACTGTGCTGCGGTAATCCTGTGTATCAAACAAAATAGAGATAGGTCTTGAATAATACACATATACCGGCAGTGATGTATTGGAAACGTTCGTACTGTAATCGTTATCTTCAATATAGCATCCTATCTGGTAAACATTGCTTCCCAGTATATTGGCTGTATCGGAATCGCCCACTACGCCCGAACCAACGCTTATTCCCCATTCCTCAAGGAATGTGTTGATATTAGTCGTGTCGTTCTGAGCATTGTCGGCAATATAGATAAGATTCTTTCCAAGCGCGCCTGAGTTGTCGAGGAAGCTATACAGCTTATCGATTATGGATTCGTTGTAATCGTTGAGCGGTGCGTTTATAACCACAAGGTCGGTATCCTCGGGAATATCCTCCTTGAGGGGATCAATTTCCGTTACCTCATAGCCGTTGCTCTCCAGCATTTCAATCACATTGTCGTAGGACATACCTGCCGATTCACTGCTGAATACAACAGCCTGTATCGGTGACGGATCGGTTACATACATAATCGCCGATGTAAGAACCTGCTCGGCATTGGAAGCAACAATCTCCTGCTGATAGTAGGAATTCATCTCAACGTCATAAAGATCCACAATGCTTATAACCTTTATTCTCTTATCGCTCTCAATGACGATATTGTATTCATCAATTTCGCCGCTGTAGCTTTGGCTGTATCTATCAATGTAGGTTGGGTTTTCAACCACATCTACATAGGTAACCTCAACATTATCGGAGTAAATCTCATACTTTTTGAGAACCTCATATGCCTGTTTTAGGTAAATATAGGTTGAGGTCTGGAATGTCAGCTCGTCCGACATACACACAATGTCAACGTGCTCGTCAATAGTATTAAGATAATCCTTGGTTTCTTGGGAAATCTCAAAAATGCTGTCGTCGGTAAGATCTATGTTCATATTGACGCTGTTTGACGCCAAATTAAGTATAACATTTACAAGGACTACCATAGCAATGCAAATGACGGTTATTGCGGTAGCCACAGAGCCGTATTTAAGCTTTCTGCGCCTGATAGCCTTCTTTTTAGCCTTTTCCTCATCGGATTCGGACATTTCCTTTGAAATTTCCGCCTCGGCAAAGGATTCAGCTTCCTTTTCCGCTTCTATCGAAGGCACTGCCTGTTCCTCATTGTTTATTTTATTCTTTTTCTTGGACATAATCACAATTCCTTTCTCAGATAGTTCGTCTTATAAGGCGTTTATCCGCCTTAACTCCAACGGCGCTTTTCAAGCATTCTGACTGTGAGGAAATTAAACACGAATATTACACTGATAAAAAATACAATGCTGTTGATGCTGAGTATTCCCTGAGTAAATTCAATGTAACGGGAATAAAATCCCAGTGATGCCATAACGGTACTGATAGCACCGCTGAACAACAATGCAAAAACATCTATCATGTAGAGGAATATTATTACCAAAAATGATATAATTGCCGCCACAATCTGGTTTTCGGTAAGTGACGAGAAAAATATACCAATTGAAATAAACGACATTCCCAGCAGTAAAAGTCCTATCATATTTCCTATAATCGGCGCCCATGAGATATTTCCCGCAAGTACAACCAAAACTATTACGCAGGGTATATAAATTGCCATTCCGATAAGGAAAATTGTGGAGCAGGCAAGGAACTTGCCCATTACTATTTCAAAGAGATTGACCGGAGCGGTAAGCAGGCACTGTTCGGTCTTTTGCTTCTTTTCATCCGCAAAAAGCCTCATTGTCAGGAGCGGGAGAAGAATCATCATTATGGTGAAGATGCCCGCGAAGGTGGTGGACATATCCGTTGTGGCATAGTAAATATTTGCCATACAGAAATAATAGCCTGTTATAAGATAGAAAACAGCCAAATAGATATAAGCAATAGGCGAAGTAAAGTACGCCTTAAGCTCACGCCTGTATATTGCACCCATTACTCCTCGCCTCCCTTTTGTTCATCAGCCTGTACGGCAGCACCGAGTACGCTTGCCGCCGCAACCGCCTTATCAACCGATTCATGCAGCTCGGCGGAATTGGCAGCGCTTACCTTATTTTTCTTTGATTTAATAGTTACGTCCATACCCATAGTAATCTTGAGGAATATGTCCTCAAGTGTCAACTCGTTGGACTTAAGATTGAGAAGATACCAGCTGCGGCTTGCAATTCTCTTAAAAAGCTCACGCCGTATGTCGGCACTTTCCTTGACCTTGATTTCATACTCATAGACACCCGGCTCTTTTTCATCATCAGCTTTTACGCTGTCAACACCGTTTATTGTAGATACGGTTTTAAGCACCTCGTCACGAGGACCGTCAATTCTTGCGGTAAAGCTTAAATTGCCGTCAAGGTTATGAGTAAGATTTTCCGTGGTATCATCGGCAACGATAACACCGTTGTTGATAATAACAATTCTGTCGCAGGTTGCCTGAATTTCCGAAAGGATATGGGAGGAAAGTATTACGGTATGCTTCTTGCCCAGCCTTTTTATAAGGTTTCTTATATCAAGTATCTGCTTGGGATCAAGACCTACCGTAGGCTCGTCCAGAATAAGTATCTTGGGATTGCCTATAAGTGCTTGGGCAACTCCGACTCTCTGCTTATAGCCCTTTGAAAGGTGCTTTATTACCCTGTTATACACCTCGGTGATTTTTACAAGCTTGCACACCTCCTCGAGATGTGCCTCTTTGGGCAGCTTGCACTTTTTCAGACTGTAAATAAAGCTAAGATATTCCTTAACTGTCATATCGAGATAAAGAGGCGGCTGTTCGGGAAGATAGCCTATCTCCTTTTTCGCCGTGGTGGGGTCGTCAAGAATATCGATTCCGTTAATAAGACACTGTCCGTCAGTTGCGGAGATGTACCCCGTGAGAATGTTCATCGTAGTTGATTTACCTGCGCCGTTAGGTCCCAAAAAGCCGAGGATTTCCCCATCGTTTACGGTAAAGGATATATTATCCACCGCTTTTTTCTGACCATACTGCTTGGTAAGGTTTTTAACCTCAATCATGTGATATTTCTCCCTTGTAGAATTTATACAAATTTTCATCAGATGATACAAAAAGCATTTATTTTGTATCACTCCGATTAAAATCAATACTGCGCTTATTATAACAAATTACTGTGATAGCTTCGTGACAAATCTGCGAATATGCAGAAAAAGCAGACTACTCCGACAGCTTATTTATAGCATCGTTTATACGGGAAAGAGTTTCCTCTTTTCCGAGAATATCCGCAAGCTCAATGCCGCCTCCCGGTGTAAGTGCCTTACCGGACAGTGCAATCCTGAGGGGATAAAGCATCCATCCGTTTTTAACGCCGACCCGCTCTATCTCCGCAAAAACTGCCTCGTGTATCTTTTCCGTATTCCACTCGTCCACGGCTTCAAGTACGGGCAGGATAAGCTTCAATGCTTCAAGCGCGGTTTGAGGATTGGTTTTCATCTTCTTGCTGGTATAAAGCTCCGTGCTGTATTCAGGCATTTTATCGATAAAATCAACCATTTCGGGAATATCGGTAAACAGCTTTGTACGCGGCTGAACGGCATCAACCAGAACATCTATATCTATATCCTCACGCTTACAGCTTTGACGGATATATGGGAGTGCAAGCTTCTTAAATTCATCATGGGTAAGTCTTTTCTGCAAATGCTCCGCATTTATGGCAGTCATTTTCGCAATATCGAATATTGCAGGTGCTTTTGAAAGCCCGCTTATGTCAAATTCACGGACAAGCTCCTCAAGAGAAAAAATTTCGTTTTCTCCCTTTGGCGCCCACCCAAGAAGTGCGATATAGTTTATAATTGCGGGAATATAAAAGCCCTTGTCGGTAAAATCTCCAAAATATGCGTCACCGTCACGCTTCGACAGCTTGTGCTGGGCATCCCTCATTATATGCTCCACATGGATGTATTCCGGCACGTCCCAACCGAATGCCTGATAAAGAAGATTATACTTGGGTGCTGAGGACAGGTATTCGTTTCCCCTAACCACATGGGTAATACCCATAAGATGATCGTCAATAACATTGGCAAAATTATATGTTGGCATACCGTCTGCCTTTATGAGAATCTGATCCTCCAAAAGGGCGTTCTCAACGGTTATATCTCCGTAAAGTATATCCTTGAATGTGGTAGTACCCTCCGTGGGCATTTTCTGCCTGATAACATAAGGCACTCCTTCGTCCAAAAGGCGCTGCTGCTCTTCCTCGGAAAGACCGAGGCAGTGACGGTCATAAACCATATTGGATACCTTTTGCTCCTGCTGCTGTCTGTGAAGCTCGTCAAGCCTTTCCTTGGTACAGAAGCAGCGGTACGCATGACCCGACTCAATAAGCTGCTCGGCATATTGCTTATAAGTACCCATTCTCTCCGACTGGATATACGGACCCACGGGGCCGCCTATATCGGGACCCTCGTCCCACTTCAGACCGCAAGCCCTCAAGGTTTCGTAAATCTTATCCACTGCGCCGTCAACATATCTTTCCCTGTCGGTATCCTCTATACGCAGTATAAAGTCGCCGTCATATTTTTTTGCAATAATATACGCAAACAAGGCGGTACGCAGATTCCCTATGTGCATAAAGCCTGTGGGACTGGGCGCAAACCTTGTCCTTACTCTCTTTGATGTATCCATCAAATTACTTCCTTTCAATGAGTAATTATATATTCCATAGCCGCTGATTTATCCGCTGCTATCTGTCTTTCAAGTGCTGCCGCATCTTCAAATTTTCGTTCGCTGCGCAGAAATTCGTATAGCCGCACGGTAATGCTTTGCCCGTAAAGATCCCCGCAAAAAAGGGGAAAATGCGTTTCCGCAAGGGGAATATTGCGGCTTTCCACCGTAGGCTTAACACCTATATTCGTTACCCCACGATAAACCTGCCCGCCAATCTCCGCTTCCGAAACGTACACTCCGAATTTTGGCATTGCTATCCCGTCATCCATGCGCTGGTTGATTGTGGGAAATCCCATCTTCCTGCCAAGACAATTGCCGTGCAGAACCTCACCGCTGACGGAATAGGCTCGTCCCAAAAGACGGTTGGCATCGGAAATATTTCCGGCGGCTATAAACTGCCTTATCTGTGCAGAGGAAATTCGCCCAAATGTCGTATCCACAACATCATCGGCAATATGAAGCTCAATCCCTCTTTCAGCCGCCAGCTCCGAAAGCTCTCGTACACTGCAGGACGTATTCTTTCCCATGCGGAAATCACCGCCGCACACGGCAAGCCTTGAGTTAAAAGTATTACAAAGCACCTTATCCGCAAAGTCTTCACCGGAATAATCTCTAAGCTGAGAAAAATCCGCCATGAAAAGATAGTCAATTCCCATCTCCTCAAGCAGCCTTGTCTTGGTATCATCGGTATAAATCGGCTTGTAGGAATTAC
The DNA here is from genome assembly GCA_001941135.1 of Ruminococcus sp. Zagget11. GTDB lineage: Bacteria > Bacillota > Clostridia > Oscillospirales > Ruminococcaceae > Huintestinicola. The sequence continues at coordinate 47,576 of MSHL01000035.1, read as the reverse complement.
CCTTTGACGTTACTGTAGCTGTCTTAAAGGTAAACACAGCCGCTGAAAGACCTTTTTCCTCCGCAAGCCTTTTGACAAGACCAATTACCTCCATATGTCCCCTGTGCATTCCGTCAAATATTCCCAATGCAACCGCCGTAGGTTCTTTGGCGGCTTCACCGAGATTAAGTATGTTCATGCAGTTCACCTCTGCAAATTAAAAGTTCTTTTCCACCCTCACAAGTCCATCTTTAACAACGGCAGTACCCATAAATCCGCTGTTACCGTAAACGGCGTATCTTTCCGCAGCTTTATCAGACAAACGCACCCTGTCGGCTTGCAGCTTGACACCGTTTCGGTACATTTTCTCCTGTGCAGGCGACAGACGAATTTCGGGAAGATATGTGAACAGCTTTTCTGTGGGGATTATTACCGAGGAAAAGCCGCGCTCCTTATCCGCCAGGCATTGAAGCTCTTCAAGAGTAATGCAGTCGCCAAGGGTAAATCCGCAAGCAGCCGTGCGAACCAGTGAAGTCATAATTCCCCCACAGCCCAAGCTGTCCCCTATATCATTAATAAGAGTACGGATATATGTCCCCTTGGAACAGGATGTTTCCATGAAGCCTTTGCCGCTTTCCTCGTCATATTCCGTGACGGAAAGACTGTAAATTGTTATTTTACGCGGCTCGCGCTCCACAGTCTTACCCTCACGCGCCAGCTCATAGAGTCTTTTGCCCCCAACGGAAACGGCGGAATACATAGGGGGAATTTGCATAATTTCTCCCACAAATCCCTTTACGGCATTTTCCAGCTGCTGTAAACCAACCTGTGTAAAATCCGCTCTTGCGGTGACAGTACCCGTTATATCTTGGGTATCCGTGGTTATTCCCAATGAAAAGCCCGCTCTGTATATCTTATCGTGATCGGGTAAAATATCGCACGCCTTTGTGGCTGTCCCCACAAAAACGGGAAGCACACCCGTCGCCATAGGGTCAAGAGTTCCTGCATGACCCAAACGGCGCATCTTTAATATTCCCCGCATTTTAGCGATAACATCAAAGGAAGTAAAGCCTTGGGGCTTATTTACACAGATTATTCCGCCGAGCTTCTCTGTTACGACAGCCACAGGTCAAACCCCATTTCGGGTGCAACGGCGGAAAGCAGCTTAAGCTTAACCTGTTCGGGATTACCCTCCACAGTACAGCCTGCCGCCCTTATATGTCCGCCGCCTCCAAGCTTTGCGCATATTGCGGACACATCTATATCGGAATCAGCGGAGGAACGCATGGAAACCTTGAATTTCCCCGGCTCCTTTTCCTTAACGGTAATGCCAACCTTTACGCCCTTTAGCTGCATAGGTATTGCGGCAAGTCCCTCAAATTCCTCCGGTTCAAGTCCGGTTTTCTTTATGGTATCAAGGCTTACGATTATCATAGCGCATTTGTCGTCAAGATAGGTTTTAATGTTGCTGAAAGCATACTGCTCCACAGCAATTCTTGCGGCACTCTTTATCTCAAAAAGCTCGTGATTTATTGTGCCGTAAGGAAGATTATATTCCATAAGCTGCGCGGTGATGATATGCGCTCTCTTTGTTGTGTTCTCAAAACGGAAGCAGCCCGTATCTGTCGCTATTCCCGTATAAATGCAGGCTGCAAATACGTCATCAAGCTGAAAGCCTTGGGATGATGCCATATCGTAGATGACCTCACAGGCGGAGGATGCTTTCGGATTTACAAGAGTTTTTTTGGCATATTCCGTATTGGATATATGGTGATCTATCGCCAGCTCTACATATTCGGAATACACCGACAGCTCCTTGCCGAAAAGATTGATGTCCGCAAGATCTACAGTCACTATTGTTTTGGGAGTGAACTTCTCATGCTCATACCAATCGGTAATATAACCGTATTTCTCCGGAATAGGATCGGAACAAAGAACATTAGCCTTTTTGCCCATATTTCTAAGCAGTCTGCAAAGTCCGTAGCCACTTCCCACGGCATCACCGTCGGGACTTACATGGCACAGGATATAATAATTATCCTTCTTCCGCAAAAAATCTGCGGTTTCCTCAAAGGATATGCTTTCGGGAAATTTAGCGGATTTTTTATCCATATCGGCAGCACCTCTCCTTTCAGTTTTCATCATTCTCCGTATCAGCTGTTTCGGTATCGCTTTCCATATCCGCAAGCATTCTTGTAATGTCTGCGGAATATTCTATGGAATCATCTGCTATGAATTTAAGCTCCGGACACTTTTTTAAATGCAGCTTGTTGGATATCTCCCTTTTGAGCATCCACTCTGCGCTTTCAAGCCCGACAACGGCATTTTTCGCCGCCTCTTTACCGTCCAAGTGTGAAACATAAACCTTACAATGGGAATTATCCCCCGAAAGCTCCACACGGACAATGGACACCAAACCGCTCTTTACCCTTGGGTCTTTAATCCTTTCAATTATAAGTCCGGATATTTCACGCCGAATATCCTCGGCAAGTCGTCTGTTTTTAAAGCTGGGCATATATTACCTCCGTTTATTCGGGACGATACTCCTCCGTTACATACGCTTCAAGAATATCTCCCTCTTTAATGTCGCTGAATCTCTCAAGGGTGATACCGCATTCATAGCCTTCATTGACCTCTCTGACATCATCCTTGAATCGGCGCAGTCCCGCTACCTTATCGTCCGCAACGATTATACCGTCACGCACAACCCTTATTTGGCAGTTTCTTGCTATCTTTCCATTTAACACATAGGAACCTGCAACAACTCCTACGCTGGATATCTTATATACCTGACGTATCTCGGCTTTTCCGTATTCCACTTCCCTAATCTTGGGTGCAAGCATACCCTTCATAGCCGTGGTTACTTCCTCTATTGCATCATAGATAATCCTGTAAAGACGTATATCAACGCCATCTCTCTTGGCATTCTCCTCCGCAACGGGATCGGGACGAACGTTAAAGCCTACAATAATGGCATTGGATGCGTTTGCAAGCATTACATCGCCCTCGGAAACTGCGCCTACCGCGCCGTGTATTACCTTTACCCGCACCTCATCGTTGGAGATCTTCTCCAAGGACTGCTTTACAGCCTCAACAGAGCCTTGAACATCCGCTTTTACTATAATGGGAAGCTCCTTAATTTCGCCCTGTTCAATCTGACCAAAGAGGTTATCAAGGGTTACCTTTTGGTACTGTCTGAATTGCTCCTGCTTAGCCTCGTGCTTACGCTGCTCCACAAGCTCTCTTGCAAGGCGCTCATCCTCAACCGCATTGAACGTATCGCCTGCGGCGGGAACCTCGGCAAGTCCTGTTATCTCAACAGGGCAGGACGGTCCTGCCTCGTGTACAACCTTGCCCTGATCGTTGGTCATAACTCTTACACGACCTACGGCTGTTCCTGCAATGATTATATCACCTGTGTGGAGTGTACCGTTCTGAACAAGGAGCGTTGCAATAGGTCCTCTTCCCTTATCAAGGCGCGCCTCGATAACGGCACCCTTTGCCAGTCTGTTGGGATTAGCTTTCAGCTCGGCAACCTCCGCAACAAGGAGGACATTTTCCAAAAGTTCGTCTATTCCCTCGCCTGTCTTTGCGGAAACAGGTACGCATATAACGTCGCCGCCCCACTCTTCCACAAGAAGATTATGCTCCGTAAGCTGCTGCTTTATTAAATCGGGATTGGCATTTGGCTTATCCATCTTGTTAATGGCAACTATAATGGAAACTCCTGCCGCCTTTGCGTGGTTAATCGCTTCGACAGTCTGCGGCATGATACCGTCATCAGCTGCTACAACCAATATAGCAATATCCGTAACGGATGCACCTCTCGCACGCATAGACGTAAACGCCTCATGTCCCGGTGTGTCAAGGAAAGTAATATCCTTATCATTGCACTTTACACGATATGCGCCGATATGCTGTGTAATTCCTCCCGCCTCTGTTGCAGTTACGTTCGCGTGACGAATCTTGTCAAGAAGTGAGGTTTTACCGTGGTCAACATGACCCATAACGACAACTACGGGCGCTCTTTCGATGCCCTCGCCGTCATCGTCACTGTCATCTATAAGACGTTCCTCAATGGTAACGATAGCCTCTTTTTCAACCTTTGCGCCAAGCTCCTCGGCAACGAGAGATGCTGTGTCAAAGTCTATGGTTTCATTAATACTGCACATTATACCCAAGCCCATAAGCTTTTTAATAACCTGTGACGCTGTCACCTTTAACCTTACAGCAAGCTCGGAAACAACAATTTCATCGGGTATAAGAACCTTAAGCTGCTGCTTTCTGGCTCTTTCAAGCTCCAGTCTGCGCAGCTTTTCAGCCTCTGTTTCACGCTTGGTTGAATACTGCTGCTTGTTTCTCTGGGCGGATTTTTGTGTAATCTTCTGCTTTTTGGAATAATTATCCTTGCCATGCTTGGAATTGGAACCCTGAATAGGCGCAATATTGTCATATCTCTCATTGTACTTATCTATCTCAATATAGCTGCCCCTTGTATCAACGGTTCTCTTCTTAGTGGTTTCCACGCTCAGCTTATCATCGGAGAAATTACCGCCAAGCTTCGTTTTATTGGTATTCTTCGGCTGCTGGCTGTTGTTTTTGCCGTGGGCTGAATTTTTGTTGCTGTCGTGAAGCTTTTTCTGTTCATCGGACTTTTGTATCTGGCTGCGGAAACGCTCCACCGCGCTCTTTTGCTCAATCTTTTTCGCGGGCTGATCCTTATTTTCGGCAGCCGCATTTCTTTTACCGCCGTTATTCTGCTGCTTATTATCGGGAGCATTATTCCTGCGGTTTCCGTTATTTTTGACCTTTGCAGGGGAATTATCGTGATTTTCGCCGCCCTCGGCTTTCGCACTTCCCTCCTGCTTATTTCTTGGACTGTCGGTCTTTTTCTCGCGAGAATCGGTTTTGTTCTGCCCATTGTCAGCCTTTTTAGGCTCTTTCTTCGCCGACTGCTTGGTTTCCTTTGCCTCCGCCTTAGGTTCCTTTACCTCCGGCTCGGAATCGGGTGCTGGTGCACTTTTCGCAGCAAAATACGCATCAAAGCTATCCACCTGATTGCTCTGCGAATAATATTCCAGCAAATATGACAGCTCTTCCTGTGTAAGTGATGAGCCTGACTTCTTGGCAACGCCAAGCTTATTTCCCAGCACATCTATTATCTCCTGGTTTCCAACCTTAAAATCCTTAGCCGTATCGCTAAGCTTGAATTTCGACTGATTTGTCTTTGTACTCATAGGCTGATTTACCCTCCATTATTTATCTGACTGTGCAGCTTGTTCACCGATTATTGCCTTGAACCTCGCCGCGAACCCCTCATCGCACACTGCGGTAACTGCCGCTCTTTTTCCGACCTTAAATCCCATTTCCTGAATGGAAATATCTGTCCCAAGCACGGCAATGCCCGTCTTTTGGGCGTTAAACCTTACTTCCTTTGCGGTTTTCGGCGACACATCACAGGAAAGCAAAATCAATTTAGCCTTGCCCTCAAGAATGCTTTCTTTCACCGCATCGAAACCGTAAACAGCTTTTCCCGCCTTTGTGCAAATTGTGAGAAATCCCATTACCTTTTCATTATATTTCATCACCGCAGTTTTTTCTCCATATCGTCATAGACCTCATCGGAAATCCTACAGGACAAGCCCTTTTCAAGCCGCCTTGATTTTCGTGCCTTTTGCAGACATTCCGCACTTGGGCATATATAAGCGCCTCTGCCGGATTTTTTTCCCGTATCGTCCACAAGAACTGTTCCGTCAGGAATACGCACTATGCGTACAAGCTCTTTCTTCGGCTTCATCTCGCCGCAGCCCACGCACATTCTCATAGGTATCTTCTTTGTTCCTGCCACTGCAATCACCCTTTTCTAATCAAAAAAGCGGATTTTCAGGCTTTATGTCTATCCTATAGCCCGTAAGCCTTGCGGCAAGCTTTGCGTTCTGACCCTTATTGCCGATAGCCAAGGAAAGCTGACTGTTGGGGACAACGACCGTAGCGGTTCTCTCTCCCTCCGCAATTTCCACGCTGACAACATCGGCGGGAGAAAGGGATTTGGCAATGAACTTTTCGGGATTTTCATCATAGACGATAATATCTATCTTTTCACCGCCAAGCTCCTCCACAACCTTGCTGATTCTTGAACGCTTGGGTCCTATGCAGGCACCCACGGGGTCAACATTGCTGTCCTTGGAGCATACGGCAATTTTTGTACGAGAGCCTGCCTCTCTGGATATTGCCTTTATCTCCACAACGCCCTCATATATTTCGGGAATTTCAAGCTCAAACAGACGCTTTACAAGGTCCTTATGTGTTCGTGATATTTTTATGGAGAATTTCTTTTCGGGAGCGCTTATTTCCACAATGTATATCTTTATTATGTCCCCTTCCTTAAGCACCTCTCCGGGTATCTGCTCATTTTTATACAGATAAAGCTCGTTTTTATCCACTGTAAGGGTTGCATTTCCCGACGGCTCAACCTTTTGAACGGTTGCAGATACTATATCATGTACCTTATCCTTAAATTGGGCAATAAGCTTTTCCTTTTCAAATTCCTTAACATCATGACGTATATTCTGCTTTGCATTCATAGCGGCAGCTATACCGAATGCTGACGGATCAAGCTCAAAGGGTACGGAATCTCCGCATATGCAATTGGGATTGATTGTCCTTGCCTCGGCGATATTTATTTCGTTTATATTGATAGGCTCATCATCCACAACAACCCTCATTATGCATACCTCAAACAGGTTTTCATCGGGATTAATCGTTACATTGAAGTTATCTCCGTCGGGATATTCCTTTTTAACTGCCTTAAGTATGCTCTGTCTTACCTTTTCAACAAGCTCCTCAATGGGTATTTCGCTGGATTCGGAAAGCCCCGTAAGCGCCTTGAAGAACTCCTTAGTATTGATCATTTTTTTGACCATCCCTTCCAATATTTATAATAAAAATGTTATTCAGCTATTTCATCATCGTCATACAGCTTTACAAATGCCGTTGACGAAAGCTCTACGATATGAGAGCCAAATTCATCGCTTACCGTAATTGCGCCGATTTCGGAATTATATTCCTCAAGAACGCCTATAAATTCCTTAACGCCGTCCTTTTCGCGGATATACCTTATACGAACGGGACAATGCAAATATCGCTCAAAATGCTCCGCTCTTTTAAGCTCCCTGCCAAGTCCCGGAGAACCCACCTCAAGCATATAGCTTTCCTCAATCGGATCAACGTCGTCCAGTGCCTTTGACAGGGGACGGGTCATTTCCTCACAGTCATCCATATCAACATACCCATCCGGACGGTCGATTAAAACTCTCAGGTAATACAGCGATCCTTCCTTATCAAAGGTAATATCCCATATTTCCAAGCCAAGCTGTGCGGCTATAGGCTCGGCAAGCTCCCACACCTTAGAAACCGTATTTCCCTTTCTTTTTCCACTCACAAGCATACCTCCAAACAAACAATAAAGACCGGATTGCTCCGATCTTTGCTAAAACTATTGGTGTACTTTACTAAGTATATCACTATCCGTATAATATTGCAAGCATTTTTTTGAAAATTCACTTTTTATTTACATTTTACCACAAAAGAAAACAGCCTTAGCATAAATGCCAAGGCTATTTCTCGGACGCGCTGCCGTCCACCCATGTAACAGCATAAAGCTGCAATATGGCGCGGATGGAGAGACTCGAACTCTCGCGCCGGTTACCCGACCTACGCCCTTAGCAGGGGCGCCTCGTCACCACTTGAGTACATCCGCAAACAGTAACAAATAAATATATAGTAATTGGCGCAGAGGGTGGGATTCGAACCCACGGTCCCTCTCAGGATCACTGGTTTTCAAGACCAGCTCCATAAACCGCTCGGACACCTCTGCATACAAGCCCACTCATAAGACCTAAACAGCCTAAAGAATAGCGCCAACCATCCGGCGACCTATTTATCTTATCATAATAATTGAGGTTTGTCAAGTACTTTTTTGACATTTTTAAGCTGTTGATAGTTTATTAACGATTTATTCATCAATTTCCGCCGCTTAACAGAATAATTTATACCTTGCAAGCATTAGAGTTACAATAAATAATTCACGGTATTCTGCGACTATCGCCGCACTGTTGTATAGTCCCCTTTCCCCTGCAATACTGATGAAAAAAGTCACAGCTTTTTCTGCGTGCAAAGCCTATCCGAATTTTCTCACAAGAGAATCTTTCGGGACATGATAAATAAAACAAATGGCTTTACTCAAGAAACAGCAGTTCAAGCAGCTTCTTTCCCGTTTGTGTCTTAAACAGCTTTTCACGCACCGACAATATGCTGCTTTTCGGCATCATATCCTCATATGCATTGACAATAAAATCCGCTTCTATCAAAATTTGAAGCACATCACTGTCAATTCCAGTATATGTATGATGTCTGCCCACCAAATGGCATACAGCGGAAATAAATTCCTCATCACACCCTTCATTGCGCAGAAGCTCCTCGGCAACCGGCGGACCCTCCATTTCCTGATATTTACCGCTTGACGAGCCGTGCTTCTGTTCGGCGTTATGTATTCCTATATCATGCAATACCGCAGCCGCATCGAGTACGGACAGCTCATCCAAGGACATATTTTCATTCTCGGCTATAGTTCTCGCATAAGCATATACCTTCATAAAGTGGTTAATTCTCTTGGGATCTCCCCTGTCGTATTCCGCGGCGGACATCACAATTTCACTTATATTCACCGAACATTCCTCCCATATATAAGGCGTATTCCAATATACCTATTGTATCAGCATTTCATGCAATTTGCAAGTATTTTGCGGAATATTATGAAAAATAATATATGAATATAAAGAAGGTGTCTTTACGCTTGACTGTACAATTGAAATCCGACTTCAATACTCTAAAATTATTATTGTGGTTCTTACTTTGTACATAATAAATTAAAAAATAATGTTTTGTTTTTGCTATAGGCTATGATATAATAATGAGGTAACACTTATCAAAAGCAGCGAATACAATGACATTTGCTGTTTTGAACACAAATAAATAATTGCCGATATCATTAACTGTATCATATGTCTGTTTGGCGAGAGGTTGGGGTGACTAATGGAAAATAATAACCGCATCAATGTAATATGCGAAATTTATAAGAATTCCCCTTTGGCAGTCGCTGTAACCGACGCTGACGGTATCCTTGAATGGCAGAACAATTCATTCGCATCCCTTTGCCCCGATTATGCGCAGCATACGGATCGGTATTTTTGTCCACCGAATTCCTGCAAAACCATTTTTTGTGAGAAAAGCGTATTAAAGGTAACGGCTTCCGAGATCTCGGATGAAAATATACTGCTCAGCGCTTCCGAGGTTGAAGCCGACAATCTTTTTAAATGTGAATACTCCGCCAATTGTCTGAAGGAAATTATAGCCGCCGAATACTATTCCCTATATAACATTGCTCAGATAAACGACAGTATTTACAGTAATCTGTTGTCCTTGGACAATGTCGATACGAATTTAATTCGCGATATGGTAAATTCCTTAAACAGTATAGACACTTATTTGGGAACAATGATATCGGGTAACCTGATTATTCAGCAGATAAGCGACCGAGCGGTTTTCACCGCACTTGTCAACCTGTCCGATTGCGTTAAGGAAATATTTTCCTTGGTTTCAACAGGTTTTTGTGATGATTTGCGGCATTTTAATATACAGAATTCGGTAAATCCCGATATATATACCCTTTGCGACAATGACATTTTAGAGGTTGTGTGTGCGTACTTTATGGTAGCTGTATTAAGCCGCCCCGCCAAAACCATTTCGATAAACGTAAGTCTGACTGCTGAAAGCAACTCCGAAGCCGTACTTGATGTAACCTGTAAATATACACATTCCGCCGCAGGCAATTCACCGATGTTTCCGTCCTTGGGTGTTTCTTTCAAGTATAATAACCGCCCGAACAGCTTTGCTCTTCTGCTTGAAAAGTTGCTTAGCGCAGGGGCTTTGAGTGTAGCTGCTGAGTTGGATAACGAGCCTCTTAACCTGCACATTGTATTTCCGCTGTGCGATAACGATATCGGTGTACGGCAAAGAACAGCCGACTGCACCCTGCAAAGTCGTTTTTCGCCCATACGTCTTATACTATCGAGATTTGGTTCTTTTCCCGAATATATGTACAACAAATAAGGAGAAAATAAAGTATGAAAAGAAAAAAAGCTAATTTGCTTCGCCGCATTACAAATACGGCGCTTGCCGTTTTGGCAATTACACTGGTAATGACAGGCTGCTCAGATAACACCGAAGCATCTCAAGGTGATGAATCCGAAAGCTCGTCAGTAGAAACGGAGGTTCCCTCATCGGACGAGGAGGACGAAACCATTTCCGTATATACAGGTAAGGAAGTGGAAAACGAGGAGGATTTGGCAATATACAAGTTTTCTGCCGATATTCCCGAGGGATTTGAGGTATCCGCCGATTCATCAGAGGGAAAGATGTATGTCAATACGGAGCTTGGCGCAAGCATTATAGTCAAGGCTCGAAACTACAAGGAGGAATTTCAGGAGCTGTCGGTTTTCGCGGATCAGGGATGTGCGGCAATTAAGCTGAACAATATGCTTTATCAAGCGGATACGGAGTTTTTCGATCCCATAGAAACAACTGTCGCAGGCTTTGATGCCATTAAATACGATTACGAGATTACTTCATATATATTCCTTTATGAAACCGATTCCGAGGGCGAATATGTTCTCGATGATGACGGAAATCCGATTATCACCGATGAAAAGGAAGTATATGGCGAGTACACGGACAGCGTATATTATTTCTATTCGGACGAGGATGTATTCTATATAATCTTTGAGTCGCCAAAGGCTACAGCCGAGGAGTCACAGGTGTATTTTGACGAGTTTTTGGCTTCCGTTTCAATAGAACCCCCTGTAACGGAATAGTTTATTTTTGAATATAATATAATAATTATCAAAAGCGCAGCGGATAGAGTAGCTTTTCATTGACCTTTTCAGAGAGTATCGGGGTGGTGTGACGGTATAGGGTCGGAATTGTGAAGTGCATCCGTCAGTTTAAACGGTGAAGCTGATATTGTGTGTAGTCGTTTGCGGTTTGTCCCCGTTAAAAGACGTCGAGCGGCAGCTGAATGCTGTCATTGAAGTGGAACCGCGGTGGTTTTATGCCTTCGTCTTCAAAATATTTTGAAGATGGGGGCATTTTTTATGGAGGTGTTATCATTTGGAAAATTTCAACAAGGTCATTGAACAGTTTAAATCGGATATGGAATCCGTTAAACGAAGAGATCCTGCGGCAAGGACTACATTGGAAATATTGCTCACCTATTCGGGACTTCATGCCGTAGCGGCTTATCGTGTATCGCACTATTTCTACAAGAAAAAAATGTTTCTGACGGCAAGAATTATTTCCCAACTTGCACGATTTTTTACGGGAATAGAAATACACCCCGGCGCAAGAATCGGAAAGGGACTGTTTATTGACCACGGCAGCGGCGTGGTCATTGGAGAAACAACGGTTATAGGCGATAACTGCCTGCTTTATCAGGGCGTTACACTGGGCGGCACAGGTAAGGACAAGGGAAAGCGGCATCCTACCCTTGGCAATAATGTTATGGTCGGCGCGGGAGCAAGGGTTCTGGGGCCCTTTACCGTTGGCGATAATGCAAAAATAGCCGCAAATGCCGTTGTGCTTAAGGCTGTTCCTCCAAACTGCACCGCTGTGGGCGTTCCCGCGCGAATTGTCCGCTGCAACGGAAAGAGAACAGAGGATTTGGATCAGGTACATATTCCCGACCCTGTAGCACAGGAGCTTACCAAAATGTCGGAAAGAATAGCTGTTCTTGAGGAAAAGCAGGGCATTGTAACCACGGATAGCAATAAAGGAGAATGATAAAATGAAGCTGTATAATTCTTTGACGCATACAAAGGATGAATTTATCACCCATGAGGACGGAAAGGTAAGTATGTATACCTGCGGTCCTACCGTTTACCACTTCGCCCATATCGGTAATCTGCGCAGCTATATTATGGAGGATGTATTGGAAAAATATCTTCGCTTCAGCGGCTACGATGTAAAGCGCGTTATGAATATAACCGATGTTGGACATTTGACAAGCGACGGCGATACCGGCGATGATAAGATGCTTAAGGGCGCAAAGCGTGAACATAAAACCGTTATGGAAATTGCCGATTTTTACACAAAGGCTTTTTTCGATGACTGCCGCAAGCTGAATATAAAGAAGCCTGACGTTGTAGAGCCTGCCACGAGCTGTATCGACGAATTTATCAAAGTGATTTCTTCACTTATTGAAAAGGGATATGCCTACAGTGCAGGGGGAAATATCTACTTTGACACTTCAAAGCTGGATAAATACTATGTTTTCGGAGATGTTTCCGAAGAGAATTTGGCTGTGGGAGTACGAGAGGGCGTTGACGCCGATTCCAACAAAAGAAACAAAGCGGATTTCGTACTGTGGTTTACTAAGTCAAAGTTTGACGATCAAGAGCTTAAATGGGAAAGCCCTTGGGGAATGGGCTACCCCGGCTGGCATATAGAATGTTCCTGCATAAGCATGAAGCATTTGGGCGAATATCTTGATCTCCACTGCGGCGGAATAGATAACGCGTTCCCCCACCATATCAACGAAATAGCGCAGTCGGAAGCATATTTGGGCCATAGCTGGTGCGGACATTGGTTTCATGTTCACCACCTGAATACCAACAGCGGAAAAATGAGCAAATCAAAGGGCGAATTTCTTACGGTTTCACTGCTTGAGGAAAAGGGCTATAATCCCATGGTATACAGATTTTTCTGTCTGCTTTCCCACTACCGCAAGTCCTTAGTATTCTCCTGCGAAAACCTTGACAATGCAAAGGGAGCATTTGAAAAGCTGATTGCAAGGATTGTGCCGCTGCTCAACAGTGACGGTGACATTGACACAGCGGCTTATGATACGCTTATCGGGAATTTCAAAGCCGCAATGGATAACGATTTGAACACATCGCTTGCCATTACAGCTCTTTACGATGTTTTCAAATATGATACGAACCCCGCCACAAAAATAGCTGTCATTAAGGAGCTTGACAAGGTGCTGTCGCTTGATTTGATAAAGCTTGCCACCGAACTCAACGACAGTAAAAAATCCGAAAATGATGATATTCCTCATGAAGTGCTTGAACTGGCAGAGCAGAGAAAGCGAGCAAGAAAGGCAAAGGATTTTGCCCTTGCAGACTCTATTCGTGACAGAATATCCGAAATGGGCTATGTAATTGAGGAAACAAGAGAGGGTACAAGGATTAAAGCAAAACAGTAATTGCAGATTAACAATTGACGGCTGCCGCAGTTAAAAATGCGGCAGCCGTTTTCTTCAATAAAGGGTGTAATAAAAACAAGGGGCGTTTTAAACACCCCTTGCCCGTAAATCTAAGATTTTTTATCAGTTGTTAATGAGTTTATCCTCACCGTTCCAGCTGTAGAGCTTTCTGATTTCCTCACCGACAACCTCGGACGGATGCTCGGCATGAAGCTTACGCATAGCATTAAAGTGAACCTGTCTGCCTGCGGGGCTCATATCAAGGAGGAAATCCTTAGCAAAGGTACCATCCTGGATATCGGAAAGAACCTTCTTCATAGCCTTCTTTGTTTCCTCGGTAACAATCTTGGAACCTGTAACATAATCGCCGTACTCAGCGGTGTTGGATACGGAATATCTCATACCTGCAAAGCCGCTCTGATAGATAAGGTCAACAATGAGCTTCATCTCATGGATACACTCAAAATAAGCATTTCTGGGGTCATAGCCTGCCTCAACGAGAGTTTCATAACCTGCCTGCATCAGTGCGCAAACACCTCCGCAGAGAACAGCCTGCTCACCGAAAAGGTCGGTTTCTGTTTCGGTTCTGAATGTTGTTTCAAGAACGCCTGCTCTTGCGCCGCCGATACCAAGCGCATATGCAAGACCGATAGCCTGTGCATCGCCTGTAGCATCCTGTTCAACTGCGATAAGACAAGGTACGCCCTTACCTGCCTGGTACTCACTTCTTACGGTGTGTCCGGGGCCCTTAGGCGCAATCATGATAACGTTAACATCCTTGGGAGGCTTAATGCAGCCAAAATGGATATTGAAGCCGTGTGCGAAAGCAAGTGTCTTTCCTGCTGTGAGGTAAGGTGCTATCTCGGCAGCATAAACATCAGCCTGCTTTTCATCGGGAATAAGTATCATAATAAGATCGGCAGCCTTTGTAGCTTCGCTGACAGAAAGCACCTTGAGTCCCTGTGCTTCCGCCTTTGCAGCACTCTTGGAGCCTTCATAAAGGCCGACAACAACATTAACTCCACTGTCCTTAAGGTTAAGGGCATGAGCGTGACCCTGAGAACCGTAGCCGATTATAGCAACGGTTTTGCCGTCCAATCTGCCGAGATCACAGTCGGACTGATAGTAAATCTTTGCGTTTGACATTTTAAAATTCCTCCTGTAAGAAATTAGGTGGCATCCAAAAATTATAATTTTTGGAGGACGCCGATATATTAAGGTTTGAAAAGTCGTCAAAAAATATTCAACAGCTTTCCAAAGCCCTAAAAGCATATTTACTTGATAGTTACGCTGCCCTTTTGTATAGCGATAACTCCGGTGCGTACAAGCTCTTTAATTCTGTAACCCTCTATCATATTGTTAAAGCGTTCAAGATTTGCCTGACTGTCGCAAATTTCAATGGTAAGGGTTGAGGGAGTCATGTCGATAATTCTTGCACCCATAACATCACATATTGTCAGTATTTCACTGCGTTGTGCGGGATAAGCGCTTACCTTAATAAGCCTAAGCTCTCTTTCGATAAGCTCGTTATCGTCAAGAGTTTTGACCTTCATCGTATCAACAAGCTTATTAAGCTGCTTTTCAAGCTGCTGTGCGGTATGGTCATCGCCGTCCGCAACTATCGTAATGCGCGAAACCTCCGGATTTTCGGTAACACCAACCGCAAGGCTGTCAATGTTAAAGCCTCTGCGGGAGAAAAGTCCGGAAATTCTCGAAAGCACACCCGCCTTATTTTCCACAAGTATAGATATAGTATGTTTCATATGAAAACCTCCGCTTAAAGTGTGGATTCAAGCTTGTAAACGTTGCACTCAAGCAGATAGGGCTTATCGGAGGATGCAAGCCGCGCTATTTTTTCCTCTGCATCCGCCATGGTCGAAACTCTTTCCGCCTCAATACCATATGCTTTCGCAAGGGCAACAAAATCGGGATCTCCGTCAAGATGAACCGCTATCTGCACATCATTGTACATTTTCGTCTGAAGCTCGCGCACCATTCCAAGACGTTTATTTCTCATAATAACAATCTTTACCGCTATTTTCTCCTGCATCATGGTTGCAAGCTCCATCATTTCCATCTGGAAAGAACCATCGCCGCAGACAACGACAACCTCTCTGTCGGGCGCTGCAAGCTTTGCGCCTATTCCGCAGGGAATGGAGTAGCCCATTGTACCCATTCCGCCTGTGGTAAGAAATCTTCCGCCGCTGCGTATTTCAAAGTTGTTGCACGCCCATATCTGGTTCTGACCGACATCCGCAACGCAAACAACATTATCCGGCAATGCATTGGAAAGCTTTTTCATGAACATTTTCGGGTTAATATACCCCTCGGTTTCCTCGCCCTCGGGTTCAGCGTTTTTAACTGCCGAAAGCTCCTCTATCCAGCCGCTGTAGTCAACAGTGGAAATCTTCTCGGTCATTTCCGAAAGGATAGCCTTGCAGTCGCCTACAAGAGGAATATCCACAGGGATATTCTTTCCTATCTCGGCAGGGTCAATATCGATATGTATTATCTTCTTGCCGTCAGCCAAGGAAATGGGAGATCTGACCGCTCTGTCGCCAACTCTTGCACCGGCTATTATAAGCGTATCGCAGCTGTTTACCGCATAATTTGCGGAGCGCACTCCGTGCATACCGAGCATACCCTGATAAAGAGGATGCTTTGATGGGAAAAGACTTAGCCCCATCATGGTGGAAACGGCAGGTATACCCGATTTCTCAACGAAAGCTCTAAGCTCGTCCTCCGCACCTGCGAGGAAAATTCCTCCGCCTGCGCATATAAGCGGCTTTTTCGACTGCTCCAGCGCTTCGCAGATTTTCTTTATCTGCATGGGATTACCCTTGACAGTAGGCTTGTATGTACGCATTGTAACGGTTTCGGGATATTCAAAATCAATCAGTGCAGTCTGTACGTCCTGCGGTACATCGATAAGCACCGGACCCTTTCTCCCCGTACCTGCAATATAAAACGCCTCTTTGAAAATTCGCGGCAGCTGTGCAGCGTCCTTTATAAGATAGCTGTGCTTTACAAAAGGCTCGGCAGCACCGGTTATATCAACCTCTTGAAAAACATCGCAGCCGATAGAATCGGTGGAAACCTGTCCTGTAATACAAATAAGCGGTACGCTGTCGGCATAAGCGGTGGCAATTGCCGTTAAAAGGTTGGTAGCACCCGGACCGGATGTTGCTATACATACAGCCGGTTTATTTGTCATTCTCGCATATCCGCTGGCAGCATGACCTCCGTTAGCCTCATGCCGAACTAAGACATGCTTTATTTTCGAGCGTGCAAGCTCATCATAAAAGGGACAAATCGCCGCACCGGGGTAACCGAAGACAACACTTATACCCTCATTTTCCAGACATTTTACCATCGCCCTTGCAGCTGATATCATTCCTTTTCACTCCATATCATTGTAAACTATGCATCCGCGGCACAAAACCCAAAGGATATATACGTAACGGAAACACTCTTTATATTATAGTACAATTCATTCAATTCGTCAAGATAAATCAGCAAATTTTTCAGAGAATATTTATTTAACATTATATCCACATTTAAATCGCTTTTTGTGATATAATGTAAAGGTAGGTTGAATTATATATCCGAGTACCCTTTTGTGAGCCGCACTGTGTGCATAACGGTTTTACCGTTGGTGAATTTTATGATAAAGTCAATGCGTTTTTTCTTATCCCTTTCAATGCTTATCATTATATCGATGTTGGTTGGCTGTACGGAAATTGCAGAGCCTGCTATGGCGGAGGCTTCCCTCCAACCGACTGCGGAGGACGTCACCGATTACCCTGTTACTGTGGAAGGATTGGTTTTTTCAGCCTCTCCAAAAAGTGTCGCATCGCTTTCCCCCGCACTTACCGAAATAATCGCTGAGCTTGGCTTTTCGGACAGATTGGTCTGCCGCAATACCTATTGCGATTATCCCGAGGAAATCACATCACTTCCCGCCGTAGGTTCATCGGTAAATCCCGATATCGATGCTATCAGCGAATATAATCCCCGACTGCTCGTTTCCCTTACCCCTATAGCAAATAAGGATATCCTTACTCTTGAAGCAAACGGGACAAGTGTTATGATACTCGATGCTCCAAAAAATAATGAGGAGCTTTATGACCTTTATGAAAAGCTTGCCATGATTTTCTGCGGACAGCTTGAATATGCAGAAGCCGCCGAAAATGCCTTAAGAGACTATCGTGAGGCTATCGAGAGCGCTGACAGCTCCTGTGAAAGCATTCTTCTTATACTTGAGGAATTTGGCGATACCTACTCTGTTGCAACCGGCAGCAGCTTTGCGGGAAATTATATTTCTTGTTTCGGTGAAAATGTCGCATTATCCGTTGATTCTGCTCAAATGACCGCTTCCGAAATAATTGCCGCCGATCCGCAGGTAATATTGTATGCCTATGATAACACAGACCTCTCTCCCCTTTCCGAAACCTCTGCATATCAAAACGGGTGGATCTATCATATTTACTCAACTCTAATAGAGCGACCCACTTCAAGGCTTAAAAATCTTACCACCGAAATTACCGAAAAGCTTAGGTGTATCGCAGAGCAATAATTTGCCTTTTGCACAGTTTTACGGCGCATATATTCAGCATTTTTGTTGATAATTTTTGCAAGCTTTTCATGATTAACTACGGAAAATAATTTATTTGTGTATTTATTATAAATTTAGCCGTTAAAAGTGCATACAAGTTGTGACAAATGACAGATTTTAGGGATATTCCAATTACATCCTCCCTGTTTGATTTTTTCCCCGCTGTGGTGTAACATAATATTGATGATTCATGGGAAAAAGCTTCCCGTGAGCAGTATTTTGTAATCCTGAAAGGAGCAGCCACAATGGAAAATAACAGATTTGAGCTTAATAAAAATTTGGCGCAGATGCTTAAAGGCGGGGTAATTATGGATGTCACAACACCCGAACAGGCAAAAATTGCCGAAGCCGCAGGTGCCTGCGCCGTAATGGCACTGGAACGTATCCCCGCAGATATTCGTGCGGCAGGCGGCGTTTCACGAATGAGCGACCCCAAAATGATAAAGGGAATACAGAACGCTGTTTCCATACCCGTCATGGCAAAATGCCGTATAGGTCATTTTGCGGAGGCGCAAATTCTGCAGGCAATTGAGATAGACTACATTGACGAAAGTGAGGTTCTCTCTCCTGCGGACGACAAGTACCATATTGACAAAACAGCTTTCGATGTGCCTTTTGTCTGCGGTGCAAAGGATTTGGGCGAGGCTCTGCGCCGTATCAATGAGGGTGCGGCTATGATTCGTACAAAAGGCGAGCCGGGTACGGGAGATGTAGTACAGGCTGTTCGCCATATGCGCCTTATGCAGTCGGAAATTCGCCGAATCGGTTCTATGTCCGAGGATGAGCTTTATGATGCGGCAAAGCAGCTTCAAGTCCCCTATGATTTGGTGCTTTATGTACATAATAATAAAAAGCTGCCGGTAGTAAACTTTGCCGCAGGCGGTGTTGCCACTCCCGCAGATGCGGCGTTGATGATGCAGCTTGGCGCAGAGGGCGTATTTGTAGGCAGCGGTATATTTAAATCGGGAAATCCCGAAAAACGTGCTGCCGCTATAGTAAAGGCTGTAACCAATTACACCGATGCGAAAATGCTTGCGGAGCTTTCCGAGGATCTCGGCGAGGCAATGGTCGGAATCAACGAGCAGGAAATCGAACTGCTTATGGCGGAAAGAGGAAAGTAAATGCGAATCGGAGTGCTTGCACTGCAGGGAGCATTTATCGAGCATGAACATATGCTTGCACAAATCGGTGTCAATTCCTTTGAAATACGCAAGCAGGACGATATCGGCAATTCCTTTGACGGCTTGATTATTCCCGGAGGGGAAAGCACCATACAGGGAAAGCTTATGAATGAATTGGGACTTCTTGAGCCTATTCGCAAGATGATATTGTCGGGCTTGCCTGTATTTGGCACTTGTGCGGGACTTCTGCTTCTTGCAAAGAATATTGAAAATGACACTCACAGCTATATTGCTTCGATGGATATTACCGCTGTACGGAATGCCTACGGGCGACAGCTGGGCAGCTTTCATACAACCGCCTGCTTCAATGGTATCGGAGATGTTCCTATGACCTTTATCCGCGCCCCTTTTATAAGCTCGGTTTCGGGTAATACCGAAATCCTTGCCGAGGTGGGCGGAAAAATCGTTGCAGCAAGGCAGGATAATCAGCTTGTAACTGCCTTTCATCCGGAGCTTAACGAGGATGTCCGTATTCATGAATATTTCTGTGAAATGTGTCGTAATTATACCGTTTGTTAATAACTATCAAACCAATCAAATAACTAACTTTGAGGAGAGCTATACAATGTCACAATCTGATGTAAAAAATAAAAAGCTTCTGTTTATTGTAATAGTGGGACTTATGACCGCACTTGTATTTGCGGGGAATTATATGTCCTTCCAGATAGGAACTCAGTCCCGTATTCATCTTGGCAATTCCATGTGCCTGCTTTCGGGACTTATGTTCGGACCGCTTGTAGGCGGACTTTCATCGGGTCTTGGCGGAGCGATATATGATCTCACCAATCCCCTTTATATTGCATCCGCACCTATAACCTTTTGTACCAAATTTGCTATGGGCTTTGTTTCGGGACTGCTTGTAAAGGTGCTTTCGGGAAAAGGCAAGGAGCATATACTGGGCGGAAGAAACCTTTACGGAATACTTATCGGCGCTGTTTGCGGTCAGATTACCTATATTGTGCTTTATCTGGGAAAATCCTTGGTTTCCAATCTTCTTCTCGGAGAGCCGTTCAAAGCTGCTTTGCTTGCCCTTTCAACAAAGGCTGTTGCGTCCTGCACCAATGGAATTTTGGCGGTAATCATCTCCGTACCCTTGAGCATCGCCCTTGCCGCATCGCTTAAATCCACGCAGGCAGGAAAATATCTTGTTTTTTCGCCATCAAGGAATACTCGGACAAAAACCGCGGAAAATTAACATAAGACCCGATTTGGAGGAATTGTAATGGAAAATGCAGATTGTAAATGGGTTTGTACATGGGGCTGCGCAGTATCGGTCGCCGACAGACGGCCTGAAAATTACGCAAAGGATCTGACCTTGCGTTACCCTATAAAGAATATGCTTGACGGCTCCGCCATTAGGATTACCTTAAGCAATTTCTGCGGAAATGAGCCTATTGCCGTTACTCGTGCATATGCCGCAAAATCTGCGGGGGAATCCTCCGTTGACCCCCAAACGCTTACGCAGATTACATTCAATTCCTCCCACAGCGCCGTAATAAACAACGGCTGCTCGCTTGTCAGCGACACAATTCCCCTTGATGTAAAAAGAGGAGAAACTATAACAATCAGCCTTTATTTCAAGGATTTTACTCATATGAGAACGGCGGTAACAGTAACAGGTCCTTTTTCCGGAGGGTATTATGCCGCAGGTGACTATTCGGCTGCCGAAGCGCTTCCCGCCGCGTTCAGCCGTCCTACAAACGTTTACTATTTTCTCAGCTCTGTCGATGTTTTTACCGACAATAATGCAAGGGCGGTAATATGCTACGGCGACAGTATAACGGCACAGTCTTGGTGCGGTTATCTCGCACAGCGGGTTCTTGACAGCGATAATAAAAATACCGCAATTGTACGCCGTGCTGCCAGCGGCACTCGTATTTTACGCCAATATGACAATATAACCTATGAAAGCTACGGTTTACGCGGTAAAATACGCTTTCCCGCAGAAATTCCCGTAACGGCAGGTGCGGATACGGTTATAATACAGCAGGGTATCAATGATATTATCCACCCTGTGGGAACAGATGTAAATATATTCCGCCCCTGGAGTGATCTTCCCACTGCGGAGGAGATTACAGACGGGCTTAAACGCTACCTGTCCCTTGCCCATGAATACGGAATGAAGGCGTATCTGGGAACGCCGCTGCCGATTGAGGGTTGGCGTACATATGCACCGTTCAGGGAGGATTTGCGCTGTCGTGTAAATGATTGGATGCGCTCCACCGCTGATTCCGACGGCTGCATTGACTTTGACCTTGCCCTAAGAAATCCCGAAAATCCCTCGGCTTTTGCGGACGGCTTTGACAGCGGGGATCATCTCCACCCAAGCGATAAAGCATATAAGAAAATGGCAGCGACTGTCCCTGAAAAAATATTAACGAAAGGCTGATTTTTATGTACGATGACAGAAATCTTACTCTCCTCACCGACTTTTACGAGCTTACCATGGGAAACGGCTATTTGGTCAACGGTATGGCTGACACTGTGTGCTGTTTTGATTTATATTTCCGTAAAATCCCCGATGAGGGCGGTTTTGCGGTTATGTGCGGACTTGAACAGGCAATAAGCTACATTAAAAATCTTCACTTCAGCGATGAGGATATATCGTATTTAAGAGGAAAGAATATTTTTTCGGAGGATTTTCTCACCTATTTAAGCAGCTTCCGTTTCTGCTGCGATGTATGGGCTATACCTGAGGGTACGCCTGTTTTTCCGAATGAACCTCTTGTTATTGTGAAAGGCCCTGCTGTTCAGGCACAATTTCTGGAAACAATGCTGCTGCTCTGCATAGATCACCAATGCCTTATTGCCACAAAATCCGCAAGAATTGTAAAGGCGGCTGACGGCAGACCTGTTATGGAGTTCGGTTCGCGCCGTGCCCAAGGCAGTGACGGCGCTATATACGGAGCAAGAGCGGCATATATAGGCGGCTGCTGCGGCACTGCCTGCACAATTGCGGACAGCATGATGGGTGTGCCCGCTCTGGGAACTATGGCACATTCATGGATACAGATGTTTGACAGTGAGCTTGAGGCTTTCCGTGCCTATGCCAAATGCTATCCGAATAATGCAGTGCTTCTTGTGGACACCTACAATGTGCTTAAATCGGGAATCCCCAATGCCATAAAGGTATTTGAAGAGCTGAAAGCACAGGGCTATAAGGCGGGCGGAATAAGAATTGACAGCGGAGATATAACCTATCTTTCCAAAAAAGCGAGAAAAATGCTTGATGATGCGGGCTTTCCCGAGGCAAAAATTGTCGCGTCAAATTCTCTCGATGAATATATCATACAGGATATAATCCGTCAGGGCGCGAAAATAGACAGCTTCGGCGTTGGAGAAAGGCTTATAACCTCGCGTTCCGAGCCTGTTTTCGGAGGGGTATATAAGCTGACCGCCGTAGAAAAGGACGGTAAGCTTATCCCGAAAATCAAGCTGAGCGAAAATGTAACAAAGATTACCACTCCCGGATTTAAGGAGCTTTGGAGGTTTTATGATAATCAAAGCGGAAAGGCTATTGCCGACCTTATCACCTGCCATGGTGAAATCGTTGACGACAGCAAGCCCTATGTGATTTTCGACCCGGAACACCCTTACAAGAAAAAGCGTATCACTGATTTTACCGCCAAAAAGCTGCTTGTCAGAATATTCGATAAGGGTGAGTGTGTTTACAATTCTCCCAATACATCAGAAATCAAGGAATACTGTTCGGAGCAGATTAATACCCTTTGGGACAAGGTAAGACGTTTTGAAAATCCCCATGCATACTATGTGGATTTGTCCGAAAGGCTTTGGAATGAAAAGCAGCAGCTGCTGAATGATATGAGTATACAATAGCAAAAACCGCGTGTCAGACCATAATCGGTTGACACGCGGTTTTATCTATGCTGATTCTCGTTGATAAGATACTGCAGCACCTCATTAAGAGGGCTGTGAAAGCTATCGCTCGGCGCTTTCTTGAAAGCCGTCCCGAATTACCTTTGCGGTATTTGCAGGCTTGATATTTTCCTTGCGTATCTTTTCGGCAAGCGCCTGTCTGATTTTGTAATCAGGCTTAACCTCATCTCTTGACAAACAGCTGTCCTCAAGCCATTTAACCATTTCAGAATGACCGCTTTCATTAAAGGGAAATTCCTTGGTGGTTACATTTTCACTCTTTTCAAGGCAATTTTTTCCCGACCAATATGATGCCCGCAGAACCTTATCTCCCTCCTTAGGACAGATAGGGACGGCTTTATAGTTGAAATCCCTGTCGGTAACACTTCCCGAATAAGTGCCCTTTTGTGAAAAATAGAAAAACTTAGGTATCTCAAAATATTTTGAAGCAGATGACGATCCCTTCATTGTGAATCCTCCTTAACAGCATAGCCGTAATATGGTTTTGGTGTACATTTCTATATCCTTTTTCAGTTCCTCCGTTGTGATAAACTCATCTGCACCGTGCATATGATTATCGACGCCATCCCATTCCGCACCGAATGCAACTCCGTTTTCGGTGTCATGAACGTATGTGCCGCCGCCTATGGCAAGACACTCGCCCTTCATTCCCGATACCCTTTCGTATACCTCCAAAAGTGTACGAATAAAATCGCTGTTTTCATCGACACAATGTGCCTCGCTGCGCAAATACACCTGTGCATCC
Organism: Ruminococcus sp. Zagget11; assembly: GCA_001941135.1. GTDB lineage: Bacteria > Bacillota > Clostridia > Oscillospirales > Ruminococcaceae > Huintestinicola. The sequence goes on along the minus strand of MSHL01000035.1, from coordinate 23,841 downwards.
AAACCATATTTCGCTGCCGATAATTCGAGCGTCCCTGATATATCCTCGGTATTTCTGCTGACAGGAATACGGCTGTCTATGTCAATTCTGAGAAATCCGTCCTTTACCGACACAAGTCCCATAACGAGAGTAAGCTCTCCCGATTTTTCATCGCCGCATTTTACTCCCGCCGAAGCACCGTCCGTTTCACCGAACGGGAACAGTGTGCATATTCCCCTTATGATTTTATCCGTTTCATTGCCAAAGTCAAGCCTGCTTAAAAGGGTAAATATTGCGGCGGCGGCATTTCTTCCCTGCTGAGGTGTAGATGCATGGGCACTCTTTCCCTTTGCCTTAATAAGAATTTCATCGCCGTTTTCGGTAATTTCAAAGGTTATATCGTCAAGATGAGTTTCTTCGGCTGCTCTGTTTATATCCCCACGGGAAAATCCCCTTAAACAAACGGACGCTTTTTCGGGAACGGCATTCACTGCAGTACCGCCCTCAAGTGAAATAATAGCCTTTGAACTGTCGGCAGGCAGCTTTGACGTTATTTTACAGCGGATCATTCCCTTTTCAATGGTTATTATGGGAAAAGAACCATCGGGAGTAAAGAGCATTGGAGAAAAATCCTCCTTACTGCGGTAGTATTCCATATCGCTTGAACCGTTTTCTTCGTTTGAGCCGAGAATAAGCCGCACATTTTTCCTTATAGGGATACCGCTGTCCTTAATTATGCGCATAGCAGTAATAACCGCTGCCGCAGGGCCTTTATCGTCTATCGCTCCCCTGCCGATAAGCTTATTTCCCTTTTGAACCAGCGTAAACGGATCGCTGTTCCAGCCATCTCCCGCAGGAACGACATCTAAGTGACACAATATACCCAGCTGCGGCTCTCTTTCGTCAAAAGCGGCGGTTATGGCGTGATTATCAAATTCCGCTGTTAAAAACCCCTCTTTTTCAAGATATGCACGGGCTGCACCCAGACACTGCGCACAATTTTTTCCATAGGGCATATTCTCCTGTGGCTCTGACAAAACGCTTTCATATGACACAAGCGTTTTAAGCAGCTCCACGGCACTTTCGTAATATCGTTCGGTTTCTGCCTTTACATCTATCACAATAGCTTCCTCCTATCTTCTTCCGCCTCTGCCACCGCCACCGTGGTGACCTCCACCGCCGCCGTGATAACCGCCGCCATGTCCTCCGCGGCCTCCGTTGAGACCGTTGTCGGTGCGTATGAGATATTCTCTTATAAACCTGTCGCTGCGCCCCGTTATATTCACACTGCCATCTCTGATATAGGAAACGGCGCTCACCTTTTCGTATTTTCTATACCTTGTAAATACGACTATAACACATATTACTGCCGCCAATACAGCACAAATCACCGCGGGGAATATGTACTCCGAATTCAGTGATCCATAGTAGGAGGATCCGCCCTTTGCAGCGGATTCAACAGCAGAAATAAATGCCAGAGCCGCATTAAGGTCATCGTAATCCATGTAATAATCATTTATTTTGTCAAGCATTTTGTTAAGCCGTGAGCCGTATATATAATCATTCGCACTGCCATACACCGCAACATAGCGGTAATCAATATCGCATAGATAAAGAGCTCCCGATGAGTTTGCGCCAAAAGCCTTTTCATAATAGCTATCTGCAAGCCTTGAAGCACCGGACTGACTGCCTGTACCGTAAAGCGTGGTAGCTATTCCGATATTCCACCCTGTTTCATCGGAGCAGCTTTCCATACGCTCAAGTATCATGCTTTTATCCTCTTCGGAATAAAGTCCCGCCTCATCGCTGAAATATACATCGGCAGAAGCATTTATTCCTCCTAGAAGCATTACAAAAATTGCGGCAAAAATGGCTGTGCAGAATATCCTTAGGCATTTTCCGTTACTGACTGTCATAAACGGCTCACCCCCACAATGTATACTGCCAAAAATGCGATTACTGCAGCAATAAGCGCACCTATAGCGGTTTTCAGCGGTGATATGGGATATTTACCCGAAATTTTTCCCGTCTGACCGTTAATGGCATAGGAATAGGTTTTACCTCTGTGGTTATAGTTCATAAACCACACGGGCAGCAAGGCGTAGTGCCAATTTATATCAAGTATACGCACCGAACGCTGCTTAATATCCACAGTCGTATAGCCGGTTATATCCTTTCGGAGCATCTGTTCCGATGCGGGAATAAGCCTGTTTTTTATTCTCGGCAGCAGCTCATCCGTATTTACATCATACTTATCCGCATAGAAGCCCGACAAATACGACATGGAAAAATCGGTAAGCTCCGAATAGGAAAAAGGCTCTATGGCATCTATAAGCTCATCGTCAATTCTCCTCGATGCATCGGCAGGAACCTTGTCAAAGCGCATGGTTCCCTCTCTTGAAACGGAAAAAGCCTTGACTAAAATTGCACTGCCGCCATGTCTGACAACAGGCATTTGAATTTTTCCCACTCCCGAAATACTTGCTTGAACACCGCAGTCCGCCATCCAGTACGGCACATAAAGCCCCGTCATGGTTTCAAGCTGCGACTGTGACAGAAAATCCCTCGGAACAAACCATTTTTTCTTAAAACGCTCTGTAAATATTTTCAAAGCCTTTTCCCTGTCTATCTTAAATGGAATTACAGTTTCCGGGCGAAATTCTCCGCTTAATCTGCCGCTTAATGACACGGGATTATGACAATAGCAGCAGAATGTTGCCGCCGTGTTGCGATCGCATATTATTTCTGCGCCGCAGCTTGAACAAACATATACATCGGTTTCATCGGAATAGTCATGCTTTCCGCCGTATTCCTGCTGTACATCATCCGCCGAGAATTCCTCGGAAACATCTTCAACAATTTCACCGTAAGCAAAAAGTGAATTGCACCAGTCGCAGGCAAAGCCTTGAGTATTCGGGTCAAATCGCAATTCACCGCCGCAGTTTGGGCATTTGTACTGTACCGTTGATTCCAAGCTAACACCTCACTATCAAAAACAAAAAGCACCGACAAAAGCGTTTTACAAAAAAAACATAAACAGCTTTAGTCGGTAAATATTATGCATCAAAATATCATTCGAGCAAGTCCGATTGATAGGTTATGTCAATATCATCGTACTTCACATACAGTCCTGCACTCACCTTTTTGTAATTTCTGTATCTCAAAATTGTTAAAATGACGAATGCAATTCCGGTTACGATACCTAAAATTGGTCTAACAAAATCATTTCCGTTGGCGCTTTCGTAGGCTTCTAAGTCCTCGTCCTCACCCTCGGTCACCGTTGAAGTCAGGAGCACGGGCGAAAAGGAAGCAGCGGAATAATATTCATTGCAAGAACCGTTATCACCAAAACAGTATTCATTGGCGTGAGCGTTTGTTCCGCCGCAAAAAAGCATTGCAAGGAAAATAGCGGCCGCCGAAAGGCAGAACAGCAAATATTTAAATTTATATACCCTTACCATCATTTTTTTCCCTATTTCTTTTTAGCTAAGCTTGTCGAAGCAGATGTCAATACAATAAGTGAGGCTATCGGGAAAAAGGCGGACAACAGCCCCACGGCAACTCCACTCAGCAAGACCTTAAAAATAGACAATGGATATTTTCCATATGCTTTTCCTGTCTGACCGTTGACCGCATAAAAATATGTATCTCTCCCGAATTTATAGCTCATAAACCACACAGGCAGCAGCACAAAGTGCCAGTCACAGCTCTTTATCGTAAGCAGATTGTTTCTGACATTTATATTTTGATAGGCAGTCATTGAAACTCTTTCAATAGTAGCTTCTGCACCCGATCGAAGCTTTGCATGAAGCTTTCCGTTTATTCGTCCCGGAGAAAGGTCGAATTTTTCCGCATAAAGCCCCGACAAATATGACATGGAAAAATCCTTAAGCTCGGAATAGGAATAAGGCTCAATGGGATTAATCAGCTCATCGTTAATTTGCTTTGATGCTACAATAGGAACCTTAGAAAAATGGATATCGGCGTGCCTTACAAATTTGTACTGAAAGCTTTTATCATCACCATATGAACCATGGAAACCGCCAACGCCATAATTCATTGCCACAAAGTCATTATAAGGGCTTGGTTTGCTTCCCGTTCCCTCAATCATCGAGTGGACGTCACAATCAGCCATCCAGAAAGGAACATACAGACCTTTCATAGTTTCAAGAGTAGCATCGCTTAAAAATGTCTTGCTGGCAAAAAACTCCTTTTTAAATTCCTCTCTGAGAGCTGCAATCGCCATATCCTTGTCAATCTTGAAAGGAATAATGTATTCCGGACGATAATTCCCGCTTAATCTGCCTTTAAGAGCAACGGGACTGTGGCAATAGCGGCAAAAGGTTGCGGATGTATTGTGGTCGCATACTATTTCAGCGCCGCAGCTTGCACAGACGTACACATCAAGCTCATCGGCATAATTTGGCGTATCGTTATCGTCCTCGGCGAAATCCTCATCTCCCACAAGCTGTTCCTTGGTAAAGTAGGAATGACACCAGTCGCAGGCAAACATACGCATTTTCGGGTCATAATGAATATCGCCGTCGCAGTCGGGACATTTATATTGTACAGTGGATTTCAAAGCAAATTCCCCCTAAACAAGCTGTCATCGAATTATGTTATAAATTAATCGGGCTTTTTTGAACCGCAATTAGAGCAGAAGCTGCCTGTTGCAGTATTTCCGCAGGAGCATTTCCACTGACCGTTATCAGGCTTCTTTGCGCCGCAATTGGAACAGAAGCTGCCGCTTGCCATATTACCGCAGGAGCATTTCCATGTATCGTTTACGGGTCTTTTAGCACCGCACGCCGAACAGAAATTACCCTCATTGACCTTACCGCAGCCGCAGGTCCAGCTATCGATAGCGTTTACCGAAATGCTTTCCATCTGTGCGGCATTGGTACGGCTTGCAGCCTCCATAAATCCTCCTGCGCTTGACATACCCATACCGACACCCATAAATGCGCCCGCAGCACCGGATTTATTTGAACCCGCTTTTTCTATGCCGTGGGCAACAGCCGCCTGAACGTATCCCTCTCTAATTGTGGGATCGGTCATCATAGCGCCCTTGTTGCGCATATTGATAAGCTCCTTGGACTCGTCGTCGTAGGATATACTGCCGATACCTACGGAGCAGATTTCTATTCCCCTTAAATCTCTCCACTTTTCATCAAGTGCGGTAGACATATAGTCGGAAAGCACTCCTGCCTTGGACGCTACGGTGGAAATTCTTACACCGTCAACCGACATCTGATTTATTGCCGCCTGGAACGCCTCCGCAAATTCATCGAAAAGCTGTCCCGAAAGATCGCTGACATCAACTCTTGATGTACCCGAGGCAACAAACTCCACAAAGAACTTAATCGGATCGGTAATTTTAATGGAATATGAACCGTGAGCTCTAAGGAAAAGCTCCGCATTGTAGAATGTATCAAAGTAGTTTACGGGATTTCTTGTGCCGAATTTGATACCCTTAATTTCTGCGGTGTTTACATAATAAACAAGCTGCTTGTTGGAGGCCTTTCCGCCGAATTGAAATCTCTTCCATGTTTCGTTAATAGACTGGGAAAGCTCGCCGTTGAAAAGGGATGGGGCGGTAGAGCTATTAACGGTGTAGTAGCCCTCCTGCGCGCAGTAATCAACAATTTTTCCGCCGTCAATAAGCAGCATTATTGTATTTGGATAAACGTGAATAACAGAACCGTTGGTAATATAATCGGGAGTAGCTGCGGTATTTTTCTTTCCCTTTCTGACCGCACAGCCCCTTACCGCAAGTGCGCCTGCCATATTATCAGGCTCAATTACCTCTTTCCATGAATCGTTGAGCACGCCCGTTACGCTTGATACAGCTGCTGAAATAAGTCCCATATAACATACCTCCGTCATATTTGTCACATATGCCAATCGGCACAAACATTCTTTCAATAAAGTATAGCATGTTTTCCAGTGAAAATCAAGGGCATGGAACAAAAAAGAAAAGGATTTAACCTGAATTTAATCTGTTTTTAATCTTACCGCCGCCTCATGCCCTAATCGGAACGAAAAGCTTTTCACTTATTCCGCTAACAGCATCGCCCCAAAAGCCTTTCAAGCCCTTGGAACGATATTTAATGAAACATTAATCAATAATTCTCTGCTCGAATTTCAAAAAATCCCTTAGGGTATCCGCAGGTGGGGCATATTTCGGGGGCTTTCGTTCCTACCACGATATGACCGCAGTTACGACATTCCCAGATTTTTACCTCACTCTTTTCAAATACTTCCTTCAACTCGACATTTTTAAGCAATGCACGGTAGCGCTCCTCGTGGTGCTTTTCAATCGCCGCCACCATGCGGAATTTTGCCGCAAGCTCAGGAAATCCCTCTTCCTCGGCGGTTTTTGCAAAATCATCGTACATATCCGTCCACTCGTAATTTTCTCCGCCCGCTGCGGACTGAAGATTATCCGTGGTGCCGCCTATGCCCGACAGCTCCGTAAGCCACAGCTTGGCGTGTTCCTTTTCATTATCGGCGGTTTTCATAAATATATCCGCTATCTGCTCAAAGCCCTCATTTTTTGCAACAGATGCAAAGTAGGTGTATTTGTTCCTAGCCTCGGATTCGCCCGCAAACGCTGCTTTAAGGTTTTCCTCCGTCTTTGTGCCCGCATAGTCGTTTACAGCTGCGGCACTCGCCTTTTCCTCGGATTTTTTCGGTTCATCAACGGCATCAAGGGGAATAAAATCCGATGCGGGGTGCTTGCAAAGAGGACAGATAAAGTCGTCGGGAAGAACATCTCCCTCGTAAATATATCCGCAAACGGTGCAGATAAAGCCTTTCTTCTTAGCGGGGGCAGGCGCAGGCTTAATCCTTTTCTGATAGAAGCTGTAGGTAACGGATTCATCCTCGGACAGCACCGCGCCGTCCGTTACCTCCGCCAAAAACATGGTATGTGTGCCTAAATCCGTTTGTTCCACTACCTTAGCTGAAATAAAGGCATTGGTTTCCTCGGTAATGTAAATCAGTCCGTTGGCACTTCTGCTGTAGCTTACGGCTTCAAGCTTGTCTGCATCACGCCCCGACTGAAATCCCCAATGCTTATAGGTTTCAAAACGCGATTTTTCGGTCAGCACGGAAACGTTAAATTCCCCGCTGTTCATTATCATATCGTGAGTAAGATTGCTCTTATTTACCGCTACCATTATGCGATTCGGCTCTGTGGTTACCTGTGTAACGGTATTTATGATACAGCCGTTATCCTTATCTCCGTCCTTTGCGGTGAGAATGAACAGTCCGTAGGTTAATTTATACATCGATTTTTTATCCATTGGTGATAACCTCCCTTTTTGTTATAATTATATTATTACCTTAATTTTCGCAGCAATTCACGAAAATGCTGCTCCTGCAATAATTTATTCCTCCTGCAAAGCCTTTATCTTATCCCTTAAAAATGCGGCATGTTCAAATTCAAGCAGCTTTGCGGCATTTTTCATATCTGCGGTAAGCTTTGCAATCAATTCTTCCTTTTCCTTCTTGCTCATGCGCTTTTTCTTTGTGGTTTTCTCCACATCCTCCTTTGAGGATATTTCCAAAACGGCACGAACATCCTTAACTATTGTCTTGGGAACAATTCCATGCTCTCGGTTGTACTCGGTTTGTATTCGGCGGCGGCGTTCCGTTTCCGTAATTGCCCTTTCCATAGAGCCTGTAACGAAATCGGCGTACATTATAACCTTTCCCTCGCTGTTTCTCGCTGCTCTGCCTATGGTCTGTATCAGCGCCGATTCGGAACGCAGAAAGCCCTCCTTGTCCGCATCAAGTATTGCCACCAAAGAAACCTCGGGTATATCCAAGCCCTCACGGAGCAGATTTATTCCCACAAGCACATCAAATTCGCCTAAACGCAGATCCCGTATTATCTCCATACGCTCAATGGTATCAATGTCATGGTGCATATAGCGTACCCTTACGCCCGCATTGTCAAGAAATGCCGTCAGATCCTCCGCCATCTTCTTGGTAAGGGTTGTGACAAGGACACGCTCCTTTTTCTCCGCCCTTATATTTATTTCGCTAAGCAGATCCTCTATCTGACCCTCGACAGGCTTAACGGTAATCTCGGGATCAACAAGACCCGTGGGGCGTATAACCTGCTCCACAATCTGCGTTGACTGCTGTCGTTCGTATTCTCCGGGAGTTGCGGAAACGAATACCGCCATATTTATCTTTGAAGTAAACTCCTCAAAGTTCAAAGGACGGTTATCGAATGCAGAGGGCAATCTAAAGCCGTAATCTATAAGGGTGGTTTTTCTTCCTCTATCTCCCCCGCTCATGCCTCTTACCTGAGGCAGTGTAACATGACTCTCGTCCACAAACAGCAGAAAATCCTTGGGAAAATGATCGAGAAGAGTGGTCGGGGTACTGCCCGCAGGTCTACCCTCCATTATACGGGAATAGTTCTCTATGCCCTTGCAAAAGCCTATCTCCTCAAGCATTTCTATATCGTAGAGGGTACGCTGCTTTATTCGCTGTGCCTCAACGAGCATACCCTGCTCCTCAAACCACTTGACCCTCTCTGCAAGCTCCCGCTCTATTTCACCTATCGCCACATTCAGATGCTCCTTTGACACCACATAGTGAGACGCAGGATAAATAGCGGCATGGGAAAGCAGCGCAACGGTTTTCCCCGTAAGGGAATTTATCTCGGAAATGCGGTCTACCTCATCTCCGAAAAACTCAACTCTTATGGCATTTTCACTGCTTCCTGCGGGGAAAATCTCAACCACATCTCCCCGTACCCTGAATTTATTGCGGACAAAATTTACATCGTTCCGCTCATACTGTATATCCACAAGCCTTATAAGCAGCTCATCACGGGAAAGCTCCATGCCGCTGCGCAGGGAAATAACGTTTGTACGGTACTCCTCGGGTGAACCCAGTGAATATATACAGGAAACGGAGGACACTACTATTACGTCCCTCCGTTCCGCAATGGCAAGGGTTGCGCTGTGGCGCAGCTTATCTATTTCATCATTGATAGCCGAATCCTTTTCGATAAAGGAATCCGTTGATGGTATATAGGCTTCGGGCTGATAGTAATCATAGTAGGACACAAAGTATTCCACCGCATTGTTTGGGAAAAACTCCTTGAACTCGGAGCAAAGCTGTGCCGCAAGGGTTTTATTATGGGCGAGGACAAGGGTGGGACGATTTACTTGAGCAATAACATTTGCCATGGTAAAGGTCTTTCCCGACCCCGTTACACCCATCAGTGTCTGCGCCCTATCACCGTTTTTAATGCCGTTGACGAGAGCCTCTATTGCCTGTGGCTGATCGCCCGATGGCTTATAGGGCGAAACCAAATCAAAATGATCCAAATGAACACCACCGAAAAAATGCTGTATTTACAATGACGGTAAAAATGACGAGCTGTCGTTACCTATGTCCGCCTCTGCCGCCGCCCGACCCGCCTCCGGGTCCGCCTCCGTGACCTCCGCCGCCGGGTCTGCCGCCCGGTCCTGCCGGTCCTCCCGGTCTGCCGGGACCTCCTACATGGGGTCTGCGCCGAGGTCGAGGCCCGGTTGGAGGAGGTGGTGGTGGCGGCGGCGGAAAGAGCCTTCCGAAAAGTCCTACCCGCTGCGGATAGATATATCCCAACGAGCAGCCGCATATTACATAGTTACTCATAATATATCACCATTCCTTAGTTGTGCAAAGTGATTTTTCACATTTGCAGTGACACTCTTACAGCTTTATCATAACATAAGCCGTACAATTTGTCAAGATTTTTGTTCAAATTGCATAAGAAAACAGCACCGCCATAAGACGATGCTGCGTAAAGTAATTACTCTGAATTTGAAACAATCACTGTGTAATTACAATCTTAACGGTCTTTTTAATAGTACCGCTTTCACCCTCGGCGGTTATAGTAACATATGCCGTTCCCTTGCTAAGAGCCTTAACGGTAATGGTCTTGCCCTTATCCAGCGAATTATTTGGTTCAACAAGCTCAATTATTTTTGATGTAGTAGAGAATGTCAATGTTCTTTCGGTTGTTGATACAGGCAGCAAATCCGGCTTGAGCACCTTAGTACCGTTGGATGTCATTGAAATCTCATCATCTATGGCAATTTCCTTGGCATATACTGTTTCTGTCTTTGCGGTGCTTGTTGTTTTGCTGCTTGATGAGCTTGAAGTCTTGGAGGATGACGAGCTGCTTGAGCTTGCAGATGATTTTGAGCTGCTTGTACTCTTTACCTCTGTAGCAACGCCGTTTTCATCAAACGTATATGTCTTTGTAGTATTGGTAACCATTACTCCGTCTGTGCCAAAGCAATAGTTCTTGCCGTCTATATTCTGAAATCCTGTGAGCATAGCACCGTTCTCATCAAAATAATAGGTCTTGCCGCTTGTGAATTTAAGCCATCCTGTTTTCATAATTCCCTTGGAATTAAAATAATAGGTAGTGCCGCTGATCTTAACAAATCCCGTAACAGCCTTACCGTTGCTTATGTACTGCTTACCCGATGTGGTTTCCTTCCATGCGGCGGATGCATTTACCGATGCCACTGAAGTCATCATAATCGCCGCTGCTGCCACTGCCGCCATAATCTTTTTGGTTTTCATATAATACCCTCCATAAAAAATAAAAAATCAGACCGATAAAATTATATACACCCGATTAACAACCTATAAGTGAATTATTATCTTAACGGTCTACGTATATTGTAGCACTACACAAATGCACGTACATGGATTTTTTATTAATATTCTATTAAATTACATTTTGTGGATTTTAAAGTCACACAAATTACCGTGATTTACTCGTAATCTCAATTAATTTTGCATTTATTTTACGATTTACCGAAAAGTTTTACCGAAACCATACTAAAAAAGGGTTTCGGACTTTACACGAGGCAGATATAATGGAAATGTACTCGAATGGTACGAAGATGTTCTATTTTTTCGCAGAGAAGGAGAGTCTGTAATGAAAAAAGTATTTTGTGCCGCCTTGGCGGCAACCCTTATGCTGACAGGCTGCAGCCAGACAGCCCAAAACCAAATCAGCGAAACACAAAAGACCGACAGCACAACCGCTTCCCAAACCACTGTCGGCGGTGAATTAACACCCATTTCCTCGACAATTGCAATTACAGAGGCAAGCAACGGTGAAAACACAGCAGTGACATCCGCTGTTCCGAAGTACGTTTTCCTGTTTATCGGTGACGGAATGAGCTATCCGCAGTTCCAGGCAACCGCCGACTATTTGGGAGCTATGGGTATGGATGAAGATGAATACTTCATGGCACAGCCAAGCTTAGACGACAACGAGGGTGCTGTACTTGACGGATCAAGCGCTTTGAATTTCATGAATTTCTCGGCAGAGGGCACTGCGGTAACCTATGATTCCAACTCATTTGCCCCCGATTCAGCTTCCACAGCAACATCAATTTCCACAGGTCACAAGACATATTCGGGATCAATCGATGTGGACGAAACCGCTACCGTTTCCTACGAAACCATAACCGAAAAGGTACATGATCAGCTTGGTATGAAAGTTGGAATTATTTCCTCCGTAAACCTTAACCATGCCACACCCGCTGCATTTTATGCGCATCAGGCAAGCAGAAACGATTATTATGAAATCGGTCTGGAGCTTGTTGATTCGGGATTTGAATACTTCGCGGGAGGTGGCTTGAAAAAGACAACGGGCAGCGACGGAGATCAGGAAAATCTTTATGACCTTGCCGCAGCAGCGGGATACACTGTAGTAAATACTCAAGCAGACGCAGAAGCAGTAACAGACGGACCCGTCATTATAATTGACGAAAACCTTTCAGACTCCGATGCAATGGAATATGAAATCGATCGCACCGATGATATGTGGTCGCTGGCAGATTACGTGGAAAAGGGCATTGAGGTGCTTGACAACGACAACGGATTTTTCATGATGTGTGAGGGTGGAAAAATCGACTGGGCTTGCCATGCCAATGACGCCGCATCCACAATCTCCGATACGGTCGCACTTGCTGATGCCGTTCAGGTTGCAATTGACTTTGCCGAGGAACACCCCGATGAAACCTTAATTCTTGTTACAGGCGACCACGAAACAGGCGGTCTTACCATAGGCTTTGCGGGAACAGATTACGACACATATCTCACACTTCTCAACAGACAGAAAATATCCTTCCAGAAATATGATGACGAATACATATCAGCTTACAAGGAAAACGGAACATCCTTTGAGGACGTACTCAAGGACATTGAGGATCTGTTCGGACTGAAGACCTCCGGCGATGAAAGCAATAAGCCGGTACTCACCGAATATGAGCTTGGTCTGCTCCAAACCGCATATGAAAAGAGCATTAACGATACCGACACAGACATGGCGGAGCAGCAGGAATATGCTGCATACGGTACATACAATCCTCTCAGCGTAACAATTACCCATATACTCAACAATAAATCAGGCGTTTCATTCTCCTCATACAGCCACACGGGACTTCCTGTTGCGGTATTTGCAGACGGTGTAGGCGCGGAAAGCTTTGACGGATATTATGGCAGCACCGATATCTACGAGAAAATGGCATCCCTGCTTGGCATAGAATAATAATAGCTCAGATTAATGCAGGACAGCCCCACCTGTGATACAGATGGGGCGTTTTGCTATATAGAGAGGTAAAACATATGAATAAAATTTCTTCCGAAAAAATCAGATACAATGCGCCCCTGCTTGCCTGCGTGATAATGATAATTTTGCTTTTGCTGCTGCCTACGGGGTATGAGGAATACCTTTCCTTTCAGAAATCGGATATCCGCCCCGCAAGGGTACTCCAAACCGATGATACGTCCATAATCGACACAGGACTTATTCGCTCCGGCGAGCAGCGGTGTGAGCTTGAGATATTAAGCGGACAATTTAAGGGAAAAATCGCAACGGGTGAAAACACCTTAAACGGCTCTCTGGAACGGGACAAGATTTTCTCCGTGGGAGATACGGCACTGGTAAGGATAAATTATTCCGATGATGAAATTCTTAACGTTTCCATGATAGACCATTACCGTCTGCCCTATGAGCTGCTTTTGGCTGCGGCGTTTATTATACTGCTCTTTCTCTTTGCGGGACGAACGGGTCTGCGCGCGGTATTTTCATTTGTCCTCACAATTTTAATGCTTTGGAAAATACTAATCCCCACATATCTTAAGGGGTACAATCCCATTTGGGTGGGAATAGGAATTACCGTACTGCTTACGATTTTGATTATCGCCCTTGTTTACGGCTTTGACCGCCGCTGCTTTGCGGCTGTATCGGGCTCCTGTTTGGGAATACTTGTAACCTGCATTTTAGGTGTAATATTTACCGATTTGTTCCATATACACGGGGCGGTCATGTCAGGCTCGGAAAGCCTTATCTATGCGGGATATTCCGATTTAAACCTGACACAGATATTTATGGCATCGATTTTCGTGGGAAATGCAGGTGCAATTATGGATTTATCCGTGGACATTACCTCTGCGGTATATGAAGTGGTGGAAAAGCGTCCCGATTTGAATTGGCGGGAAGCGGTTAAATTCGGAATGAACGTGGGTCATGCCGCTATGGGCACAATGACTACAACCCTGCTGTTCGCATATTCGGGAGGGTACATCGCCCTGCTGATGGTCTTTATGGCTCAAGGAACGCCCCTTATCAACATTATCAATTACAAATATGTTGCCGCGGAAATAATCCACACTGTTGTCGGTTCATTCGGACTGGTTACGGTTGCTCCCTTTACGGCAATGTGTGCGGGGATTATTCTGACCAAAAGGAATAATAACCACACGGTGCTTTGAAAAAGCGAAAAGCGCTCAATCCCCGTGAAATGCCTACTCCCTCAAAAAGCCCTCATTGTCCAAATACCCTATTCTTTCACCGTTTGATCGGGTAAGGATGCAGTTTTTCAGTATTTTCCCTTTTTTACAATAGCTGCTTCCTCCCAAACGTTTAATCCAACCGCTGTACAAGCCCTCGCAGACTCCCTCGGAATCGAATCTATAGCATATATCCCCGATAAGCGCCGTACCCGTCACCGCTTCTCCCGTCCGCTTAAAGCAGTAGGTTTTTCCGTCAACGGTTTTCCGGCCAGACGCGAACACGCCGTTTTCCTCGATATAGCAGATACTGTCGCCGAACGTCACAAAGCCTGTTTCGTAGTCGCCGCAGGCAATAATAACATCGTCCTCTCCAAACCCCTCCGCATAATAGGAAAGAGCGGCTTCTTCCCACTTTTCACTATCGGCACGGGTATAGGGGTTGTCATCAAGGAATATTTCCTCCAAAATCATTATACCATCGCCGGTAACAGCACAATAAAAATTCGGCGATACATAAATTTCGGCGGGATTGTCGTAGGAGGTGGCAACGCTGCACAAAGCATCCGTCAGCGTCTTAGTGCCGCCACATGTGATGCCATAGCTGTATTCGTCTGATTCCTCGTTATACGAAAAGCTTACCGTCAGCAGCTGCGTCATTCCCTCTGAATTCATTACAGGGTAGTAGTATACATTATCCGTTTGTACATCGGGATCTAAAATATGAGCGTGAATTGCGGGAGCAAGGTAATACTCGCCCGATCCTGCGTTACTCCCTCCTATGCCGATATTTGAAAGCGAGGGAAAATAATTTTCAAACATATCTATGGCATAATCATTTACATGTTCGGGAGCTTGCTGCGTTTTTATATAAATAACACCGCCGCTGATTATGCTGCTGTCTACGTTCAACTCTTCCTCCGTATCAATCACCGTTTCCTGCAGAATTTCGGCGGAAACGGGTAAAGAGAATACAACCAATCCCATAAAAAACAGGATAAAAGCCGCAATAAAACGTTTCATACTATTCCTCCCCATTAGTCTTTTGTAAGGCTATATGACCATGTGTAATTTGTACTGCCAATTGTATAAAATACTCCACCAATACTTATTCTAATACGTCCAACGGAAAACGCACACAAAAACCAACACCTAAGTTCATGCATCACGTTCCATAAACTGTATTAAGTGTGATTGTACCAAACTTTATATTTCATTTCAAGGGAATTTAATAACCTTAGTGTTAATTATATGTAAATATATGACACTCTAACGAACAGATCGGTTATTTCAGCTCATTTTGAATTTGCCTTAGGTAAATATCCGCCGCCCTCGAAAACACTTGATATTTTTTCCATACAACAAAAAGCTCCGATTGTCTGGTCGGATAAAGCGGGCGAAAGCAAAGACCGCTGTCCCCGTGGGTGTTAATAATCCTGTCAAGACCGATTACATAGCCAAAGCCCTTTTTAACAAACTGTGAAGCATTGTAAATCAAGTCGTATTTCATTACAATATTCAGCTCTCCCTCACTCTTACCCAGCCATCGAAATAACTCGCTGTTGTTTGATGCCTGATGAGATACTATCAGCGGCTTATCCCATAAATCCTCGGCATAAATGAAATCCTTTTCGGCAAGAGGACTGTCGTCACGCATAAGAACTCCCCATGTATCCTTTTTCGGCAGACAGATATAATTATACTTTTCAATGTCGGTAGGCGCGGCAACAAAAAGTCCGAAATCTATCAGTCCCTTGTCCAGCTTTTCCGAAACACGCTCCGCATCGTCGCTGTAGATATGATAATGAATGTGCGGGTATTCCTGCTGCAGGTCACAGGCAATCTGCGCTAAAAACGAAACTCCGTCAGACTCGCCGCCGCCGATATAAATATCACCCCTTATATCGTAATCGGAGGTCATCAGCTCCTTTTTCGTCTTTTCCATTAAATCAACCAGTTCCTCCGCACGCTGCCTGAGAAGTATTCCTTCATCGGTCAGAGTAATCTTTTTGCTTCCTCGGATAAAAAGCTGTTTTCCCAGCTCATCCTCCAAATTCTTTAATTGGCGGGAAAGCGGCGGCTGTGCAATATGCAGCGAAAGGGCAGCCTTTGTAATGCTTTCCTCCCGTGCAACAGCCAAAAAATATTTAAGCACCCGAATATCCATACCTTTTCTCCTTAACTCCAAGATTTACAATTGTATTATAGCACAATTATTCATACCTTTCAAGTATGGAAACCGATATTTTATATGTATTTGATATTATTTAAGTAATCTGCTATAATATAAACCAAGGAGAAAGGCGAAAGGTCTTTAATCAAATTTATTTTGGAGGCTAACACTATGAATGATTTTATTTTTCACAATCCCGATAAGGTTTATTTCGGCAAAGGGCAGATGAAAAATCTACCGCAGGAGCTGCTTAATTTCGGCAAAAAGGTTTTGCTTGTCTACGGCGGAGGATCTATCAAGA
Source organism: Ruminococcus sp. Zagget11 (assembly GCA_001941135.1). Taxonomy (GTDB): domain Bacteria; phylum Bacillota; class Clostridia; order Oscillospirales; family Ruminococcaceae; genus Huintestinicola. Next base: position 7,558 of record MSHL01000035.1, on the reverse strand, counting down.
AAAACGGTCTTTACGATGAAATTGTTTCCCTTGCAAAATCGGCTGATATCAAGCTTTTTGAGCTTTCGGGCGTTGAGCCTAATCCAAGACACACCACGGTAAATAAAGGTGCAGCTGTATGCAAGACGGAGGGCATTGACGTTATACTTGCGGCAGGCGGAGGATCAACCATCGGCTGCGCAAAGGGCATTGCCGCGGCTGCTCTTACGGATAACGGAGATGTGTGGCCGCTTGTATTGGGCGGCGTTTGGGTGACGAAGGCTCTGCCTGTTGTTGCAATTCTTACCAATGCGGCTACAGGATCGGAAATGGATGCGTGGGCGGTAATTTCCAATATGAATACCAACGAAAAAATCGGACTTGGGGGTTCTGCGCTTATTCCGAAAGCAGCCTTTGAAAACCCCGAATACAGCTATTCACTTCCGCCTTATCAGACTGCCTGCGGCGCATTTGATATCTTCAACCATGTGCTTGATAATTATTATTTTGCGGGTGACGCAACGTTTGATATGCTGTTGGAAATGCAGGAGGCGGTAATGCGTACGGTTGTAAAGTGGACGCCCGTTGCAATGAAAGAGCCGCAAAATTATGAAGCAAGAGCAAACCTTATGTGGGCATCGTCAATGGCTCTTAATACAATTCTGGACGGAGGAACGGTTCACGGCTGTGCCTGCCACATGATGGAGCATGAGCTTTCCGCTTACTATGATATTACTCATGGACACGGGCTTGCAATACTTACACCCCGCTGGCTGTCCTATATTTCGGATGAATCAACTGCGCCGTCAATTTATCGCCTTGGTAAAAAGGTATTCGGCGTTGAGGAGGGACTTTCCGCCGCCAAGGGCGCAGAAAGGGCAATCAAGGCAGTTTCAGAATTTTGCTTTGAAACACTGGGACTGAAATCCACGCTTACCGATTTGCATATTGATAATAAGCACTTTAGGGAAATGGCTGAACACGCTTGTCAGGGCGGCTCCATCAGCGGTATAAGGTGTCGTACTGCGCAGGATATCGAAAAAATCTATGAGATGTGTTTGTGAGGATAGTCAACGATTACAGTTGAAGATATAATAAAGGGCTTTCGAGAGGGCGAGCCGAATGATGAAGAATGGCGGGAGTATGCAAATTCGCTTTTTCAAGAAGCAATATGCATAGGCACAGAGCTTAACAATCAATATCACACCCCCGAGGAAATAAGAGAAATTTTCGGCAGAATGATCGGAAAAAGGGTTGATGACAGCTTTCGCCTTTTTCCGCCCTTTTACACGGATTTCGGAAAAAATATTCATATCGGCAAAAATGTTTTTATCAATTCGGGCTGTCATTTCCAAGACCAAGGGGGAATCAAAATAGGAGATGGTGCGTTTATCGGGCATAATGTGGTTCTTGCAACCATCAACCATAATTTATATCCCGAAAACAACCGAAAAAACCACTATGCGCCCATTAAAATCGGCAGTCACGTATGGATCGGCTCCAACGCCACAATTCTGCAAAACGTTTCCATCGGAGAGTGGGCGGTTGTGGCGGCAGGCACTGTTGTAACAAAGAACGTGCCTCCCTTTACAGTAGTGGGAGGTGTTCCCGCAAAAACCATAAAGGTTATCTCTCCTGAAGAACGAGGTGAAATTATATGAAACAATTACTTTCAATCCTGATGTCGGTATTCATGATTATGCTGTCCTCCTCATGCAGCTCCGAATTAACAGATGAAGCAGCGGTTTCGGATACTGCCGAAAGCAATACGACTATCCGGTCGGAATACAGCGAGGATACATCATACGGCACTTCGGACACGGTCAGCTCCTCTTATGAAAGCAACATACTTGTCGCTTACTTTTCCTGCACGGGAACAACGGCACAAATTGCGGATTGGATAGCCGATAAAACCGGTGGGGATAAATATGAAATTATACCGGAAACGCCCTATACGGAGGATGATTTGAATTACAACAATTCCGCAAGCCGTGCCAATAAGGAGCAGGCAGATTCCTCCGCACGTCCCGCTATTTCAAACAGCGTTGATAACATGGAACAGTATGATGTAATTTTCCTCGGTTATCCTATATGGCACGGTCAAGCGCCGAGAATTATAAGCACCTTTTTGGAAAGCTATGATTTTTCCGATGTAACGATTATCCCCTTTTGCACCTCTCACAGCAGCGATATCGGCTCAAGCGCCGAAAATCTCCATAGTCTTTGTTCAGACACGGCTAACTGGCTGGAGGGAAAGCGTTTCTCCGGAAATGCGGCGGAAGATGATATAACCCAGTGGATAGATAGTTTGGAATTACCGAAAAGTGAGGGAAATGTCATGGACGTAGGTGAATTTAACTTTGAAACAAAGACCGTTCTTTTGAACAGCGGATATGAAATGCCGATCATGGGACTTGGCACCTACAGCCTGACCGATGAAGAGTGTGCCGTTTCAATCGAAGCATTACTGGAAGCAGGCGGCAGGCTTATCGATACGGCTTATATGTACGGCAACGAGGCGGCTGTGGGGCAGGCTATCCGTAATTCCGATGTGCCGCGGGAAGAAATTTTCGTGATAACAAAGCTCTATCCCACGCAGTTTGATCATGCCGCCGAAGCCATTGACGAGGCACTGGAAAGGATGGGACTGGATTATATAGATATGATTCTCCTGCATCATCCCGGAGACGGCGATGTGGAGGCATATCTTGCACTGGAACAGGCTGTCGCTGACGGAAAGGTTCATTCAATCGGCTTGTCAAACTGGTACATTGAGGAACTGGATGAATTTCTCCCACAGGTTAATATTACCCCCGCGTTGGTACAGAATGAAATTCATCCTTACTACCAGGAAAATGACGTTATCCCTTATATTCAATCCTTGGGAATTGTAGTGCAGGGCTGGTATCCGCTGGGCGGGCGGGGACATACATCCGAGCTGCTGAATGATGAAACAATCACCGCAATTGCCGAGTCCCACAATGTTTCCTCCGCACAGGTGATTTTGCGGTGGAATCTTCAAAAAGGCGTTGTGGTTATCCCGGGTTCAAGCGATCCCGAGCATATCCGCGAAAATCTCGACCTGTTCGGCTTTGAGCTTACCGACAGCGAAATGAATGATATTAACGCACTGGACAGAAACGAAAAGCATGATTGGTATTAAATTAAACCGTACTACCGCGATTCCCATAAAATAAGCAGCATGGTCAATGGCAGTGTTATATTAAAGTGCCCCTCTGTAAGCATTGCAAGAATTGCAATCAACGTAAAAGCGGCGCCGCAATAAAACTGCAGCTTTTCAATAAAAAACACTGTTTGCGGCACACAAAGCTTTACTGCAATTGCCTTAATCGCCTGTCCTCCGTCAAAGGCGGCGCAGGGCAGCAAATTAAAAACACAAAGGCTAAGACTTATCAGGGCATATGTATTCATCTTTAATAATCCCCCGAAAACAAGCGATGAAATTAAATTCACACCGCAGCCCGCAAGCAATATGAACAGCTCCCTGCCAAGGCTCAGATAACCTATCGGAGGGTCTGCTGTTATTTTCATGCCGCCGCCGTATGCATCAAATGCGATAATTTTAACCCTGCAAAGGCGCATTGCGGCAAAATGCCCGCACTCATGCAGCGCACAGCAGATAAGAACCTCCTCCGCCATAATGCTGCCGCTTGACAGCATTATGGCTATAACCGCAAAAAAGCCGAAATGCATACGGATACGAATTCCTTTTAAGCAAAAATCAATCACAATTTGTACCTCTCCTTTGCATTTAAAATTTTCTGCCGACATGACGTATATAAATACTATTGCGGTAAAATACAGCAAATATCTGCATGACTTGGCAAATTACTTTAGAAAATGACATAACAGTTACACAGAATACTAATTGTTACAAAACGGTAACAATTTAATTCCATTTAATGGCTTTGGGAATACTGTTTTGTACAATTTTACTTTATTTCACCCTCAAATTGCTTAATTTCCGTCACTATGTTCAGAAAAAAAGACTTTTATTTTTCTTTAATCTGTGTTATAATAACTATGCAAAGATTGATTCTTAACAAAACAGAGATTGAAAGATATAAAAAGAGAACGGATATTTTTGTCAGAAGCTCAGATTTAATACCGTAGCAATTAATTCCTTTCTCTAAAAAGGCGGTCTGTTATTTGGATAAGTTTATTATAAAAGGCGGAAGAAGGCTGGAGGGCGAGGTCACTATCAGCGGTGCAAAGAATGCCGTTGTCGCTATTATTCCGGCTGTAATACTTTCGGATGAGCCATGTATTCTTGAAAATGTACCTGATATAAGCGATGTTTCAATTTCACTGTGTATTCTTTACGAAATGGGCGCAAGGGTTGTTTACCTGAACCGCACAACAGTGGAGATAGATCCCCGTGGAATAAAGGGCCCTGTCGTTCCCTACGAGCTTGCACGGCATATGAGGGCTTCCTATTATTTCCTCGGTACACTTTTGGGTAAGTTCGGACGCGCAAGGGTTGCCATGCCGGGCGGCTGCTACCTTGGTGACAGACCGATTGATCAGCATATTAAAGCCTTTACCGCTCTCGGTGCTGACTGTGCCATAGATCACGGTATGATTGATATAACCGCCGAACGGCTTATAGGCGCACAGATATATTTTGACAAAATTACAGTGGGCGCTACCATTAACGCTATGATGGCTGCTGTTAAGGCAACAGGGCTTACCGTTATTGAAAACGCCGCAAAAGAGCCTCATATAGTAGATCTTGCCAACTTCCTCAACTCAATGGGCGCGGATATTATGGGCGCAGGTACGGATGTAATCAAAATAAGAGGCGTAAAGCGGCTTAAAGGCGCTTCCTATGCTATCATTCCCGACCAGATAGAAGCGGGGACGTACATGGTTGCCGCCGCCGCTACAAAGGGAAACGTACTGGTTAAAAACGTTATCCCCAAGCATCTTGAATCTATCACAGCAAAGCTTGCAAAAATCGGTGTCAATGTGGAGGAATTTGATGACAGCGTGCGCATTTCCGTTGACGGACCTCTTGTTAAAACAAGTGTGAAAACAATGCCCCACCCCGGATTCCCTACGGATATGCAGCCGCAGATTTCAACCCTGCTTTGCCTTGCGGAGGGTACAAGCATTGTAACGGATGAAATATTCAACAACCGTTTCAGATATGTTGACGAGCTGCGCAGAATGGGCGCTAATATTTCCGTTGACGGTAAGGTTGCCGTTATCGAGGGTGTAGGCGGACTTATGGGTGCGCCTGTGACAGCCACGGATCTCAGGGCGGGCGCGGCGCTTATAATAGCGGGACTGGCAGCAAGCGGCGTTACCGAAATTGATGAAATTCATCATATCGAACGCGGCTACGAAAATATTGAGCAGAAGCTTCAGGCTCTCGGCGCCTGTATCGAAAAGAAATCCATTCCGGGCAGCACCATTCCCAAAAATGCCGCTGTATAATATAACTTTCCTAAGACCGCTGTTGTTTCAGAACGGCGGTCTTTTTAACGGAAATGTGTTTGCTGTACAACGCTCAGCTATTTATTTCTATGTATATGGATTTTCGGTTAAAACTTTAACAAAACATCTTTTTTGCCAAAAAATTTTAATCTTTCTATATAATAAATTTATATTTCCTACTAAAGAAATGCATTGACTATCTCTGCGCAGTTGTGATATAATGATACTGGTGCATTGTATAGCAACGTAATGCATCTTAGTTTGGAGGGATAAAGGTGAAAACAGTGTTTGTTACCGGCGCATCGGGACTGATAGGCAGCGCCTGCGTTGAATTGCTGCTGCAAAAAGGCTTTAACGTTGTTGGCATTGATAATTCTCCGCAGCCTTTTGAACACGAGAATTTTACATTTGTTGAGTGTTCTATCGATGACAAGGACAAGATAACGGATATCTTGAATAACAAGGGGGTTGACGCTCTCGTCCACCTTGCCTGCAGCGTGGATAATGATTTTCCGGATGTGCTTACCGCCGCCGAGGAAAAGCTGAGTGCGGCAGTGGATAAATACATTTTCAAGGCTGCCGTAAGCGCGGGCGTAAAGGACGTTTTTATGCTTAGTACACATCAGATGTACGCTGTGCAGAAAACCCGTGAGCCTATAACTATAATAAGAGAAACCGCACCCGAAAAGCCGTCAACCAATTATGCTAAAATAAAGGACAGCTCCGAAAAAGCTATCAGCGCAGCTCTTAAAAAGACCGATAAAACAAAGGGAATAATTATGAGAGTTTGCCCCGTATACACAAAGGATTTTGTAGATAATCTCAAGTCAAAGATTTACGATCCCAAGGACGAATGTGCTTTTGTTTACGGCTACGGCGACTATTCATATTCATTTACCTGTGTCTACAATATTGCCGACTTTATATACGGCGTACTTACCTGTCAGCCGGGAATCAGCTATCAGGGAATCTATAATGTGTGCGATTCAAAGCCAATCGCCGCAAAGGATATAGTTGAAACCCTCCGTGCCGACCACAAAATCGGTGCTGTCGTTCAGAGGAACTACGGTATCGATGCAATAAAAGACGCTGCTGCTATTTTTGCGTCTAAATCCGCAAAAACCGATTATCGTTACAACGATTTAAGCGTTGCCTGCAGCAACATTTCCTATGATAACACTAAGGCACAGAGAATTTCCACCTTCCGTTGGAAGCTGAGCAACACAAAATAATTTCTACTGCGGATGCGCTGCATCCGCGGTTTTTTTATTTCACTAATGAACAGTTTACTGACAAAATGTAAACTTATTTGCAATTGTCAACCTGTGATTTAAAATGGGTTGACAATTGTTATTCCATATGGTACAATAATGACACGGATTTTCATGGACATAGAGTTTATATGAAAATTCGCAAGAAAATATTCCTAAGGTAACACAGGCAGGAAGCGTACTGTCTACTGTGTGTACTTATGGCATGAAAGGAAAATAATATGAACAATTCAACAATTGCCGAGAGCGGCGAAAAGCTTTTAACCACAAGAAACCTTGTTATGTGTGCGGTGCTTACCGCATTGACCGCCGTACTCTCGCAGCTGTCTATCCCTCTCCCCTCACAAATTCCCATAACCCTGCAAACCTTTGCGGTCGCTTTATGCGGCTATATGCTGGGCAGCCGTTTGGGATCTGTTTCCCTGATAGTTTACGCACTGCTTGGTGCAGTCGGTGTACCCGTATTTGCAAGCTTTTCGGGAGGCTTGGGAGCTATAGCGGGGTACACGGGAGGATATATAATCGGATTTATACCGATGGCATTCCTCTGCGGATTGGGTACGGAGCTTAACAACAAGGCTCTGCTTGCAGTGCTGTCATTGGCGGGACTTGCAGTATGTCATCTCCTCGGTACAATATGGTTCTCAATAGTTTCGGGTACTTCGCTGTTATCCTCATTTATGGTTGCCAGCGTTCCGTATCTTGTCAAGGATATAGTGTCGGTGGTATGTGCGTACTTTATTGCTTTGGCAGTGAAAAAGGCTCTGAGAAAAGCACGTTTAGGAACCGCTGATTAAATCGTTTCTCAACCCTCTCAGTAAGGGCTTTTCGAGGGTTGAAAACGATTG
>MSHL01000034.1:3413-4134 GCA_001941135.1 Ruminococcus sp. Zagget11 | reverse complement strand
TGGCGGTTTTGCATGGATTTTACAATTGATTTTCTCTAATTTACAAAAAATAGATATTATAGAAGAACGGAAAGATATATAGTAATAACAATACACCTTATTATTTATAGAGCTGCAGCTGCTATTATCCTCCGATAAATAATTTGACGCCCTGTTACCCGATATGATATTATAAATGAGTAACGTTACAGATGAAACACATCGATATTTGCCTTTTACCGTTCGTGACGTATTTTAACCGTTCGTGCAAAAATCAACAAAGTCGGTTAATATTATGATATAATTACTTCAAGCGAGAGTTAAACAGCTTTTGCAAACACATGGCATTGCTTGAAAGGAGGACGTTTCCGACGAAACGTGATTACAAATGGCAAGGATAAAAATAGCAAAATATACAAAAGAAAAACACGCCGAGGCTGTTCGCAGGCGTAAGGACGAACAAAAAGCCATTGGGTACGGAGTAAAAGACACCATTCCGTGGATTTTAGGTGAAATGTGGAAAAGCGACAAGGGACTGGTCGGTGCAATGCTGGCAGTAATTGTCGCTGCCGTTGCGGAGTATGTAGCACTCACCTTTACCGATAAATTTGCGGTTGAGGCTGCGCTTATGCCCGATAACTTTATAATGCTGTGCATACTGACGGCATTGATGATTTTTCTCACAAGGACATTCCGCTATTTGGCGGAAACCGCCAATACCTATAACAGCTATTTCGGCGGG
>MSHL01000034.1:1144-3399 GCA_001941135.1 Ruminococcus sp. Zagget11 | reverse complement strand
ACGCTTTTCAAAATCATCTCAAGCTCCTTATGATGAAAAAGCGTAACGAAATGGGCTATGAGCTTGCGAAAAACCCCAAAATAAGCGATAATCTGCAGAAAGCTGTTTCTGCTTTGAGCGTAGCAAGCTTTAACTATTTTGATGTTATGACCGGTATGGGTTCATCGCTGCTAAGCTTTCTTGCCTTTGGCAGTATTATGGCAACGCTAAGTCCGTGGCTTATTTTAATTATTACCGCTCCCTCGGTGATCTGCTATTATATTCACCGTCACGAAAATATGTGGATTTGGAACATGGCGGATAACTGGCAGATTTACGACAGACAGCTTGACTACATTTCGTCTGTGTGCGGCTCGCCAAAAGTGGCAAAGGACGTGCGGATTTTCGGTATGCAGAAATGGTTNNGATGACGTTTTCGAGCGTGTAAAAAAACTTCGTCAGAACTGGCTTGAGCAGCAGGATAAATGGGTTAAAATACACGGCGTTTTGGACTGTATCGTTCATTTTATCGGCGAAATTCTCGCCTACGGTTTTATCATTTATAAAACCTCCCACGGTGAAATCGGTATCGGTGAATTTGTACTGTACTTCAATTCCGTTAATCAGCTGAGAACCTCCGTCAACAGCTGGTGCGATAAGGCATCCGCATTTGTATGGCTGTCCAACAATATCGGTTACATAAAAAAATATCTTCACACAGAAAATACCGCAAATCACGGCGAGGGCAAGCCTTTGCCAACGGGCGAATGTGAGATTGAGTTTAAGAATGTAAGCTATAAATTTGTCGGTGCAGGCGAGCCTACCATCAAAAATGTTTCCTTCAAGCTGCATAAGGGGGAAAAGCTGGCTCTGGTGGGACTTAACGGTGCGGGAAAAACCACCCTTATAAAGCTGATGTGCGGACTGTATAATCCCACCGAGGGAGAAATTACCCTTAACGGAATACCTGTAAACGAATACAACCGCAGTGAATTTTATAAGCTGTTTTCACCAGTTTTTCAGCAGATACAGCCCCTGCCGCTTAGCATCGGAGAGAACATCTCCGGCAAGGCTCTTGACGAAACCGACAGGGAAAAGCTTTACGACTGTATGAAAAAGGCGGGAATTTACGAAAAGGTAATGTCCTTGCCTAACGGAATTGAAACTCCCCTTGACAAGACGATTTACGAAAACGCTACCAATCTTTCGGGCGGCGAGGCACAAAAGCTGCTGCTTGCAAGAGCGCTTTACAAAAATGCTCCCGTGCTGCTGCTTGACGAGCCGACAGCCGCTCTTGACCCTATTGCGGAGCAGAATATGTATTTAAGCTACGCAAAATTTTCACAGCACAGGTCAAGCGTTTTTATTTCGCACAGGCTTGCCTCCACACGCTTTTGCGACAGGATAATTCTGCTTGAAAACGGCAGGATTGCGGAGAGTGGAACACACTCCGAGCTTATGAAATCAGGGGGAAAATATGCGGAGCTTTTTACCCTCCAGAGCAGCTATTACAGAGAGGCGGAAGAAAATGAAAACCAATGAACAATTTACGTTCAAAGAAAAGCTGAACATAATAAAACAAACAATTCGGCTTGCGGAGAATGCCGATAAAGGTATTTTCGGGAGAATGCTTGCAAACCATGTCCTTCAGACTGTATATACGTTCCTCTCGATAGTTATAGCATCAAATATAATTGACATGATACTATCGGAAAGAGCCGATAACGGGTTTGTTCTTTTATTGGCGCTTACGACTGTAATGCATCTTTTCTCCGTAGCACAGCAATTATTTGTCAACGGAAGAATGCAGACACACCAATTTTTCAAGGATAGAAATTTATCAATGCGTTTTGATAAAAAGCTGATGAATATGGATTTTATTCACCTTGAAAATCCCGAAAAGATAAATCAGTTTTACCGAGCAAAGGAGGATTTAAAATGTATTTCTCATATAATTTATACCTTCTGCTATGCACTTTGCGGAATACTTAATACAATTGTGGGAATTGCAATGCTTGTACCGATGATATTCCGTTCACAAACCGAAACAAGCGGATTTGCGGGCTTTGTTCGGTCGCCGTGGGGATTTATTGCGGCGGTTGTAATTTCCATGTCCTTTGAGTTTATGAAAACAACGATTTTCGGCAAGCGTGAACAAGCCGCATTTGCAAAGGAAAGGCATGACAAGGATAATGTACTTAGTAAGCGTATTGCACAGAATCTGAATGACTTGGTGCTGTCAAATTATCAGATGGGAAAGGACATTCGGCTTTACG
>MSHL01000034.1:199-1111 GCA_001941135.1 Ruminococcus sp. Zagget11 | reverse complement strand
GCTGTGGAGTACAATGTGAAAAATATGCGGAAGATGTGGAAAAGCGTGCAGAAATTCTCCTTTATGTGGCAGCTTATGAATGTGCTGTCAAGAACAGTGATGTATGCCTTTGCCATATTGAGAGCTGCGGGCGGAATGATGTCGGTTGGCGAAATTGTGGGGTCTGTATATTATTTCGGTCTTGCACAGGTGGGGATTTCCAACATCTCCGAGGGGTGGGCAAATACAAACCTTAATCTGATTTATATGAAACAATCCCTCGATTTTCTCAATACTCCCGACGAAAAGTACAAGGGCACAATCCCCACAGAAAAGCGGGACGATAATGAGTACGAATTTGAGTTTAAGCACGTTTACTTCAAATATCCCAATACCGATACCTTTGTGCTGAAGGACATAAATCTCAAATGGAAAATCGGTGAGAAAATGGCTCTTGTGGGGCGCAACGGCTGCGGTTAGTCAACTCTTGTAAAGCTTTTATGCAGACTGTATGACCCCACCGAGGGAGAAATTACCCTTAACGGCGTTGACATACGAAAGTACAGCTATACGGATTATATGGCGCTGTTTTCGGTTGTATTTCAGGACTCCGACCTGTTTTCACTTTCCGTTGCGGAAAATATCGCCGCAAGCACGGAATATGACAGAGATAAGGCTGCGGAATGTGTGGTGCGTGTCGGTCTTGGCGAGTGGCTTGCCGAGGCTCACAGCGGCATAGAAACTTATATCGGAAAGGATTTTGACGAGAAAGGCATAGAGATTTCCGGCGGCGAAAAGCAAAAGCTGTGCCTTGCAAGAGCGATTTACAAGGGTGCGCCCTTTATCGTTCTTGACGAACCCACAGCGGCTCTCGATCCCGTTTCCGAAAATGAGGTTTACACGAACTTTAACTCGATTGTGGGTACGAGAACG
>MSHL01000034.1:0-183 GCA_001941135.1 Ruminococcus sp. Zagget11 | reverse complement strand
CACAGGCTTTCCTCCTGCAAATTCTGCGATGATATTACGGTGCTGGACGAGGGAAAAATCGTTCAGCGGGGTTCACACGCTTCACTGGTTTCCACAGACGGTGTCTATTCAAAAATGTGGGCGGCACAGGCGGAATATTACAAGGACACGGCGGGAATGCTTTTTGCGGAATAGATAAATACA
>MSHL01000033.1 GCA_001941135.1 Ruminococcus sp. Zagget11 | reverse complement strand
CTAACTTTTTGGGGTCAATTTATCCGATTAATGAGAAGCGTTATTTTTCGGTGAAAGGAGCATTTTAATGACAGAGGTTATAAGGGGAATACTCATTCCCTTTTTGGGAACAACGTTGGGCGCTGCCTGCGTGTTCCTTATGAAAAACAACATTAATCGTACCCTGCAACGGGTGCTTATGGGCTTTGCGGCGGGTGTAATGGTGGCGGCATCCATATGGAGCCTGCTTATACCGTCTATAGAGCAGTCGGAGGGAATGGGTAAATTAGCCTTTATTCCTGCGGCATCGGGATTTTTAATAGGCATATTCTTTTTGCTGGCGCTGGATCATGCAATACCTCATCTGCATATGAACAGCGAACAGGCGGAGGGACCGAAAAGCAAGCTGAAAAAACCACAATGCTGGTGCTTGCGGTGACGCTTCACAATATACCCAAGGGAATGGCTGTGGGAGTGGTGTTTGCGGGCAGACTGATGGGGGATTCCGCTATAACAGCCGCAGGCGCGCTGGCACTTGCCATAGGAATCGCAATACAGAATTTTCCGGAGGGTGCGATAATTTCCATGCCGCTTTTAGCGGAGGGCACAAAAAAGCCGAAAGCATTCTTGTACGGAATGCTTTCGGGTATAGTAGAACCTATAGCGGCAATAGTGACTGTACTGGCGGCAGGGCTTGCGGTGCCGATTTTACCTTATCTGCTTAGCTTTGCGGCAGGAGCAATGATATATGTGGTAGTGGAGGAGCTTATTCCGGAAATGTCCCAAGGGGAACATTCCGATTCGGGCACAATTTCCTTTGCCATAGGCTTTGCGGTTATGATGATTCTTGACGTAGCGGCAGGTTAATTGCCTTTCAAATCCAGAAGATGCGCCATTTTTGCAGCCCACTTTTCATTCATAAGGTAGGTTTGATTATCCTGCGCCGTGAGTATATCCCCCATGTCCGTCACAATACGGTCGTAGGTGTCGCGGGAAAGGAGCAATTGCAGATTTTTACTGCCCCTGATGAACATTCCGTATTTGTCCTTAACGGGGGCAAAGAGAACGTTATTGACGGTTATATCGGGGTAATCACTCTTTACCTTGCTGTAGGCGGACAGCTTCATCATTTCAATTACCCTGTCGTCCAGTCCGCTGCGGAAAATGAGCGCTTTTTCAATAAGATCCTCCGAGCTGCACACAACTCTTACCGACACACTGTCCCCCAGCTCCATTTTCAGCTGATCGGCGACAGTGAGAGCGGGCTTAAAGTTTTTCTCGTTGTTGGCGTATTGCACTGCGATTTTATCCTTGCGGTTGATATAGAGGAGGGGAAAGCTTAACCGCAGCTTTTCTCCGCAGCCTGTGCATTTATAGATAAAAAGCTCGCCGGTAAAAATCTTTTCCGCCATTTGAGGTGATTTTTCCGCATCTATTATATCGGGAACGGTTACTCGCCCCTCTGCATTGCAGCAGGGGCATTTTAAATTCATAATATTTTCAGACATATTATCCTCCTACATAGCCGTACCGGCGGCATGACCCGTGCTGAACGCTATTTGCAGGTTAAATCCGCCTGTGTAAGCGTCTGCATCGATTACCTCTCCGGCAAAATAAAGTCCGCCGATTATTTTTGACTGCATGGTTTTGGGGTTAATTTCCGATGTAACCACGCCGCCGCTTGTGACTATGGCTTCGGCAATTGGGCGAAAATCCGCCACAGTCAGTGTAAAGCCCTTAATCAGCCGTACCAATGACGCTCGCTCTGTACGGCTTATTTGGTTTACTTTTTTTTCGGGTGATATTCCCGATTGTCTTACGATAACGCCAATCATTTTTGAGGGCAGCAGCTTTGAAAGGCTGTTGGAAAAGCTTTTATTTAGATTTTCGGAAAAATCCCGCTGAATTCTGTTATCCAAGGCTTTTTCGTCCAGTCCCGGCTTTAGGTCTATTTTAAGCTTATAGCTGTTTTTTTTCGGTTCGCGTATATGTCCCGAAGCGGAAAGGACAAGAGGTCCCGACACTCCAAAGTGTGTAAAGAGCATCTCCCCAAGCTCCGAAAAGAGGATTTTCCCGCTTTTCTCGTCTATCAGTGAAAGAGTGGCGTTTTTCAGGGAAAGTCCCATCATTTCACCGCAGCAGCTTTCCTTGATTGTAAGGGGAACAAGGGATGGGCGCAAGGGGGTAACGGTATGCCCAAGCTTCCGTGCAAGCTTATAGCCGAAGCCATCCGAGCCTGTTTTGGGATAGGAGCATCCCCCTGCGGCGATAAGCACGGAGGGCGCTTCAAGGAATGATCCCCCTGCCATAACACCTTTAATACAACCGTTCTCTGTGACAATGCTGTCCGCGGCAAGGTTGGTTTTCAGCGTAATAAGTTCCCGCCGATGAGGGGCTTTAATTGCCCTTTCAAAGGCAGCTGCTATATCCGCCGCCTTGTCGCTGACGGGAAAAACACGATTACCCCGCTCTACCTTTAATGGAACGCCTAAATCCTCAAAAAAATTCATGGTGTCGGAGCAGTCGAAGGCTGAATAGGAGGAATACAGAAAACGTCCTCCGTTTACGATATTTTCCATAAACTCATCGGCAGTGCAGCAGTTGGTAACATTGCAGCGCCCTTTTCCCGTGATAAGCAGCTTTCTTCCTATGCGGTCGTTTTTTTCAAGCAGCAGTGTCCGCTTACCGCAGTCTGCGGCGGTAACTGCCGCCATAAGTCCGGCAGCGCCTCCGCCGATTATTATACAATCATACATATTATTACCTGTTTGATAGGATTGTGGTTGGTGGGACAACGCCCATTTTCAGTTTATCTTATCATGAGGGATAGATTCCTCATTTGTTTCGGTTTTTTCGTAAACCTCATACTTGTCCCAAATGGTTTCAAGCCGCTGAAAGCTGTCGGAAACGTATTCCTTTCTTTGCAGCCCTACAGCGGTAATCAGCGCGTTTATAAGGCTCATAGGTGCAACCAGAGAGTCGGCAAAGGATGCCATATCGCTGTGCGCCAGAAGCAGGTGATCCGCATACTGCGCCAAGGGAGATGCCTTTGTGTCGGTTATGGCTATTACCTTTGCACCGTTGTCCTTTGCGTATTTGAACGCCTTTATGGTATGCTTTGAATATCTGGGGAAGCTTATTCCTATCATGATATCCTTTTCGCCGATACCTAAAATCTGTTCAAACATTTCACTGGTGCTTGTGGTGTGAATGATTTTTACATTTTCAAACATTATGTTGAAGTAGAACACTATAAAACGCGCAAGCACCGAGGCGGAACGCGCGCCTATTACATAGATGCGGTCAGCCCTGCTGATGGTGTCCACGGTGGTGTAAAACTCATCCTTGTCTATTTCCTCCATAGTGCGGCGGATTTGTTCGATATCAAAATTGAGAATTTTGCTAAGGACATCCTCCCCCGCAAGCTGGTCGTTCATGACCTCCATACGCTGGACGGTAGTGAGCTTGTTGCTGGTAAACTCCTTAAGTGACTTCTGCATTTCGGGGTATCCCTCGAAGCCAAGCTCTATGGCAAATCTTACTACTGTGGATTCGCTTACGCCCACGACATTTCCCAGTCTTGAGGCAGTCATAAATGCCGCTTTGTCATAGTGCGCGAGAATATACTCGGCAATTTTTCTATGACCCTTTGACAGCTTGGGGAGCTTTTCGTTAATGGTTGTCAGTAAAGTATTCTGCATTTTTATTACCGGCTTTCTTTTGAGGGTATCACAGTACCATCGTTATTATTCATCCCAAAGGGAATTTTGCAGGTTAATAATTTTTTGGCGGCGTGCCGCTGTGGCTGCATCGTCGCGGACATATATTCCGTCCCGCAGGGTAAGCACGTCACCCTCTTTTACGGCAGCGTCCATAAGCGTTGGGGCAATTGTCCTTTCTGCGCCGTCTATGGAAATTACAGCCTTATTCGGGAAAATGCGTTCGAGGATTATCATTGGCTTTCCTCCGTACTGCTTTCGCAGGAAACATACAGCTTTGAACCGTCGGAATAAACCACAACAGTTCCGTTTATATCCGTGCGATATATTTTGTCGGTGTATTCCTCCAAGCGGGAAAGGGCCTCATCGGTGGGATGACCGTATGAATTTCCGCTGCCGCAGGAAATAAGGCAAAGCCGCGGAGTAACCGCTGCGAGAAATTCCTCCGATGAAGCGCTTCTGCTGCCGTGATGACCGACCTTTAGGGCGGTTACATCTATATCCGCACCCGAAGCGAGAATATCGCTTTCCCCCTCCTCGGAGAGATCTCCCGTAAACAGCCATGAAACGCTGCCATAGTCAATCCTTACAACAACGCTGTAGTTGTTAAGGCCGCTGTATTCGGCATTTTCCGTTGGTGCGATAACGGTCATGGTAACCGTCTGACCGTCTATTTCCGTAATATCGTAAACATATCCCGCTTTTGCGGCGGTCATTTTCAGTCCCTTTTCGCTTACAGCCTTAAGCATTTTCTCATAGCANNATCGTCAGGCAGCTTCGGCACAATCAGCTTTCCGTATCCCATCTCGCTGATAACATCAGCCATGCCGCCGATGTGGTCGGCGTGGGGATGTGTGGCTATTATGTAATCGGGTCGAGTTATACCGAGGGATTGCAGGGCGGAAATAACCTTATCGGAGGTTTCGGCTTCACCCGCATCTATGAGAACAGATTTTCCGTCCGCATAAACTATGTAGCAATCCGCTTGTCCCACGTCAACGGCATATACACGGAATTTTTTCGCGCTTTCGGGCATTTCCGTTGTGACGGAGTCGGCGGATACCGGCTCTGCTTCATCAAAAACAGAAAAATCCAGCTTGTCCCGAATATCCGGGAGGGAAATAAGTCCGGTTTCTACAAGTGCGCCGAAAAGCAGACCCAACGTGGTAATGAGTATTACTATACAGGCAGGCAGCGCCTTAATAAGCTTTTTCAGCAGTGCAGTACCGTCTCTTCGGCGCTTTCTTTTAGCGGACAAGACACTTCACCCGACCTTTATGTATCATCGGAAATAGGCTCGGCGTCCTCCGTATCGGCGATACCGATACCCAAGCCGCTGCCTCCGTTCAGCTTGCGCTGCAGAAGCATTTCCCTTGTCATAAGAACCTGTCGGGGCTTTGCGCCCTCGTAGGGTCCAACAACACCCATTTCTTCCAATTCGTCCACAATTCTTGCGGCTCTTGCATAGCCAAGCTTCAGCTTTCTTTGTAGGTAGGAAACGGAAATTTGTCCCGCATCTACGGAGCATTCGATAGCGCGCTCAATGAGATCCTCGTCCGAGCCCTCCGCATAATTTTTGTCGTTATCGGAGCTGTTTTTCTCACCCTTCGGTGCGGGGATAGCGTTTTCTATTTCACGGATAATCGTATCGTCATAGCTTACATTTCCCGCGCCGTTCTTGATGAAATCAACGGTTGCGGCAATTTCCTTTGATGTGATAAAGCAGTTCTGTACACGGACAGGCTTCGGCGCACCGTTGGGAGCATAGAGTAAATCTCCGTATCCCAGCAGCTTTTCTGCACCCACTCTGTCAAGTATCGCTCTTGAATCCACGCCCGAGGAAACCTTAAGCGCTATTCTTGAGGGGATATTTGCCTTGATAAGTCCCGTGATAACGTCAACGGTAGGACGCTGTGTTGCGATAACCAGGTGCATACCTGCGGCTCTTGCCATCTGTGCAAGTCGGCAGATGGAATCCTCCACCTCGCTTGCGGCAGCCATCATCAAATCGGCAAGCTCATCGATAATGATAACAATTCTCGGCAGGGGATCGATACCGTCCGTAACAGCCGCCTTTTCGTTGTAGTCTCCAATATCACGGACACTATTGTCCGCAAACAGCTTGTAGCGCTTCAGCATTTCTTGAACCGCCCATGCCAGCGCACCCGCCGCCTTTCGGGAATCGGTTACAACCGGTATAAGCAGGTGGGGAATACCGTCATATATCTTAAACTCGACAATCTTCGGGTCAATGAGTACCAACCGCACCTCATCGGGAGTAGCATTATAAAGTATACTCATAATGATACCGTTGGTGCAGACGGATTTACCCGATCCTGTAGTACCTGCAATAATGATATGGGGAAGCTTGGCGATATCACCTAAAATAATCTGACCGTCAATGTTCTTTCCCACAACAAAGGTAAGCTTGCTTTTAGCGTTTCTAAATTCATCGGAATCAATAATTTCTCTAAAGGAAACCGTGTCCTTGACCCTGTTGGGGACTTCTATTCCCACAGCCGCCTTTCCGGGGATAGGCGCTTCAATGCGGACGCTTTCCGCCGCAAGATTAAGGGCAATATCATCAGCAAGTCCCGTTATCTTGGAAATTTTAACGCCCGCATTTGGCTGCAGCTCGTATCTTGTAACGGTAGGTCCTCGGTGTATATCCACTATCCTTGTCATAACTCCGAAAGATTTGAGGGTTTCCACAAGTGTGTCGGCATTTTGCTGCATTTCCGCTGCCGCATCCTCCGCATTAACCTCATTATGGGCAACGTTCAGCAGGTCAAGGGGCGGGAAAACATACTCCACAGGTGCGGGAACATTTTCCACAATCTCGTTCTGTATATCCTGTGCAGTCATAGCCTCAAGCTCTAAATCCTCATCACCGGTAATCTCGTTTGATGCAAGTGTAGATGTCTTTTTGTCGGATTTTTTAAACAGGGAGGGGGATTTTGGAGGGGGAGTCGGGTTTTTACTGTCCTCGGCAGCCTTGGTCGCAGCCTTTTTTATAATGGCGGAAAGATCGCTGCCGCCGTCCTTTTCAGATGTACTTTTAGCCTTTGCCGCTTCGCGAATAGCAAGCTTTTCCGCTTCCTGCTTTTCTATCTGCTTTGCTATCTTCTCCGCCTCAATATCTGTCTGTGTCTTAGGCTTTTCTGCTATAGGTGCGGGAGAATTTGCTTCTTCTATGCTTGCGGTGGGTTCTACAGCGTTCTTGTCATTATCGGTATTCTTTTTTTCCGTGAAAAATGGAATATCGATATTAAATTTACTGCGGTTTTTCTCGGCGATCTCCACAGGTACGTCCGAATTGTGAACCTTTTCCGATGCTGCAGCCTTATCATTCTTGGCTTTTGCGGCAGCCTTTTTATTTTTTTTCGTTTTGGCAATTCCGGGAGGGGAAACAAAATCCTCGGTTTCCACATACTCCGCCCTTGCGCTGTTGGCTTCACGCACCATATTGCGAAAAAACCTGAATGCATCTACGATGGTTTTGTTGGCAAGCAGCATAATAAATACAAAGGTGAGCAGGACTATTATCACAGCCGCTCCCACCTTGCCGAACAGCTTAACAAGGGGTACGCCTATGACTATGGAAAACAGTCCGCCGCCCTTAAATTCCTTGCCGTTTTCGTATAGGTCGGTAACTATTTTGCCGAGAGTAACGCCCTCTTCAATGGGGTCGGAAAAGAAAATTTCTATTACCGCGCAGAAAAGTAGTACAAGCACCAGTCCCTGTATTACCTTTCCCGCAACCGTTGAGCGGGTTTTATCCGTGGCAATCATAACAGATGCGTAAATCAGCACAACAGGAACAAGTACAGAGGCTATTCCAAACAGCCCCAGTATAAGATTATGTATGGCAAGCCAAGCGGATTCTCCCTCTATAAAGGCAAAAGCCGCTATGAGAATACCGACAGCGAAAATCACCGTTGACCACAGCACCTTATCGGTACCGTTTGACGATTTACCCGAAGAGGAGCTTCTGCCCGATGATGTTGTTTTCTTGGTTGAGGAGCTTTTTCTGCTCTGTGCCACTTTATCACCCCAATGAAATTATATGACCTGAAATATGTTCATAGATACCTATTCCTGTAACGACTATTCCAAGAATAAACGTATATACCGCGAATATCCCGAAGCGGTCGGAGGACATAAGCCAGTTAATAAGCTTTATAGCGAAATATCCCGACACCGCTGCTACAATCATTCCCACAATCAGCGGGAGAATTTCTATATTTGCGGCGGTTTGTGAGGATATATCCAGCGCTTCCGACAATGCGCCCGCCAATATAACGGGGATACCCAGAATAAAGCTGTATTCAACAGCATCCTCACGCTTAAGTCCCGATATAAGCGCAGCTGAAATTGTAGAGCCTGAGCGTGATACGCCCGGTAAAAGGGCAATTCCCTGAAAAGTGCCTATGGTGAGCGCGTCCTTGACGGTGGTTTCACCGGAGGATTTTCCCTTGCCGATTTTGGAAATTCTGTCACTTAGCGTAAGCAGTGCGGAGGTGTAGAGGAAACATATACCCTCAATGACAATATCCTTGTCGGATGAAACGGAGGAGAACCAGTCCTTGAATATGTAGAAAACAAACAAAGGCAGTATGGATATTATTATCATAACAATCATACGGCGGTTGCCGTTCATTTCACTCCATTTGAATTTTCCGGTGAATATATCCTTAACCATTGCCACAGCTTCCTTGATTAAAGCCGTTAGCTTTGTGCGGAAAGCCACACACACAGCTACCAGAGTACCTATATGCAGCGCAATAGATGTGAGGAATGCTTCCTCGCCGGATATACCGAAAAAGTGCTGTGCAAGGGAAAGATGTCCCGAACTGGAAACAGGAAGAAATTCGGTCAGTCCCTGTATAAGTCCCTGGATAATCGCTTCAATATAAGTCATAAATATCACCGTAAAGGACGGCAGCAGCCGCAGTATTGTATATGCAGCTGCATTTGCCGAAGGTTTTACTCGTCCGCATAGCGCTTCGGAGTTTGTTCTATCATTTCGTAAAGTGAGTCAACGGCGTCCGACAGGCTTCCCAGCTTGTCGATAAGTCCTTCCTTAACGGCAGCCTCGCCGTCCAGAACCGTACCTACGTCCAACACAAGCTCGCCGGTATTCATAAGCAGCTCGTTAAAGCGGTCTGCAGGAATCCTGCTGTTGCTGCAGACAAAGCTTGTTATGCGCTCCTGCATTGCTTCAAAATAGGCAAAGGTCTGGGGTACGCCCAAGACAAGCCCATTTGTCCGCACGGGGTGAACCGTCATGGTTGCGGAGGGTACGATAAAGGATCTTTTTGCCGATACCGCAAGGGGAACGCCGATTGAATGACCGCCCCCAAGCACGACCGATACCGTAGGTGTTTTCATACCGGAGATAAGCTCAGCTATTGCAAGCCCCGCTTCAACATCACCGCCCACGGTATTGAGTATAATGAGTAGTCCCTCAATGGAGCGATCCTGCTCAATAGCCACCAGTGCAGGCATAATATGCTCATACTTGGTGGTTTTGTTGTTTGAGGGCAGCACATAGTGACCCTCAATCTGTCCTATTATTGTAAGGCAGTGTATAAGGTGCTTGGAATTGACGGAAACGGTCTGCCCCAATCTTTCCGCCAGCTCCGCTCTTTCGTTAAGCTCGCTTGTATCGGAATTGCGGTTTTCACCGTCATTTTCCTCATCTTCTTTGTCACCGTTAAAATTATATTCGTTATTCATAAATTAAATCACCCTTTCGGAAAACAATAATCCATGCTATTATCTGCCGAAAGAGGGATATTTATTCACAAAAACTCATCAAAAATATTATACACCCATATACCGAAAAAATCAAGCGTGTTATGGCTTTACGCGGGCATTTGTCACCGCTTTCATATATCTTTCCATATATTTTTCAAAGCCCTTTACCGTATCCGAGTCGGGGGTAACGGTTGTATGCTCACCTGAGGAAAATACTACGCTGTTAAGATATTCTCCCAAGCTTAAATTTCGGCTGTCTGCGGTGTATGCCGCAAGAAGCGCTATTCCCCATGCGCCGCCCTCGCCTGCGGTTTTCATCACGGAAACAGGCGCATTTACCGCAGCCGCCAGTATTCTTTGCCCTACGCCCTCGGTCTTGAAGTAGCCGCCGTGGGCGAACAGCTCGTCAATCTGCACATTTTCCTCACGCAGAATATCCATTCCGTATTTGAGAGCCGCAAGAGCCGTATAAAGCTGTGTGCGCATGAAGTTTGCAATGGTGAAAGAAGAGCCTATTTCCCTTTCAAAAAGCAGACAGCCGTTTTCTGCGGCGGTTACAGGCTCGCCCGAAAGGTAGTTGACCGCTGTAAGCCCGCCGCAGTCCTTATCCCCCTTATCAGCCTCCGTGAAAAGCAGTTCAAAAAGCCTGTCCTTGGGGCAGTCCGTGCCCGCCATGGAGATAACCTGTGAAAACAGCTCCGCCCATGCGTTTATCTCGTTGGTGCAGTTGTTGCAGTGAACCATCGCGGTGGGCGCACCTGTGGGAGAGGCTATAACGTCAAGCTCTCTGTGAACCCTTTCAAGGGACTTTTCCAGTACAACCATGCTGAATACGGAGGTTCCTGCGGATACATTGCCTGTCCTCGGCATAACGCTGTTGGTTGCAGCCATTCCCGTGGCAGCATCGCCCTCCGGCGCGCATAGAATCGCACCGCCTTTAAGACGACCGCTTACATCGAGGAAAGCCGCGCCCTCGTCTGTAAGAATACCGCTGCTTTCACCCGCAGCCAGCACCTTGGGGAGAATATCCTCCGTTTTCCATGAATAGCCCTTATCCGCAATAAGGTTATCAAACAGGTCAAGCATTCTCCTGTTATAGCCGCCGCCCTCAATGGGGAACATACCCGATGCTTCGCATATTCCAACGGCGTGTGCGCCCCCAAGCAGCCGATTTACATATCCCGCAACGGTTGTAATGGTGTGTATATTCCGCACATGGGGTTCGCCGCAAAGAATAGCGTGATACAGATGCGCTATGCTCCAACGCAGGGAAATGTTGAAGTCAAACAGCTCCGTAAGCTCCTTTGCCGCCTTTTCCGTAGTGGTGTTGCGCCATGTGCGGAACTCGCAAAGCTGATTCATATTCTCGTCAAAGGGAAGATAGCCGTGCATCATTCCGCTGATGCCTACAGCCTTAAGCCGTGTTATGGTTACACCGTAACGCTTTTCAACATCGGCGGCAAGGTCTGCGTAGCAATTTCTCATTCCCTTACGTACATCATGGAGAGAGTACGTCCACACTCCGTTTTCAAAGGAATTTTCCCAAGCATAGCTGCCCGACGCTATGGGTTCAAAGCCCTCGCCTATAAGCACAGCCTTAATTCTGGTTGAGCCTATTTCAATTCCCAAAACAGCGTTTCCGCTGCCGATATATCTTGCTGTTTTCATGCTCTTTCTCTCCTTGTTATGCTGTCGGCTGTACATCAACAACGGTCAGAAGTAAGCCGTCAACCTTGAATTTTATCTCATAATTTCCAAAGGGGAATCCGTATATTCTTTCGGGGTCATTGTGGTAAGCGGGACGAGGGCCATTGGCGAGAACCTCTTTCAGCGGCTCACGCAGGGAAAGCGGCAGGACTTTCATAAGGCTTTCGGGAAAATTCACATCAAGCCTGTAGAGGGCGGTGCTTTCCGAAAAGCCGCCCCTTGCGTCCCTCTGTGCATCAATGTGTGGGATATAGGGCTTTATATCGTATATAGGAGTATTATCCATAAGATCCGCACCCAGTACGTATATAACAGGTCCCATTGATTCAGTCATTTCAATGCGGTCAATTTTTACGCAGGACAGTCCTATTGGATTGGGTCGAAAGGGGGAGCGTGTGGCGAATACACCCATACGCTTATTTCCTCCCAGTCGGGGAGGGCGAACCGTGGGTGACCAGCCGCTGTCCGCGTTTTCGGAAAATTGCCATAAAATCCATATATGGGAGAATCCGTCCTCGCCGCCCAGTCCCCTTAAAGCATCTGCGGAACGGTATTTCGGCTCAAACACGATATGGGAGCTAAGCTGCGGTACAATGCCGCTTTGACGGGGTATACCGAACTTCTCGGGAAAGCTGCTGTGCATCCTCGCTATAATATCAAGCTCCATACTATTCCCTCCGATATCATTGGCAGCTGCCGATAAATTTCTCGATTATATCCAGTATTTCGCTGCTCCAAAATACACTTCCTCCGTGACCTGCACCCTCAATTTCATACAGCTGAACATTTTTTCCTGCGTCCGTGAGCTTTTTGTACAGCCTTCTGCTATGCTCGATATCTACCTCACTGTCTGCCGTTCCGTGCATAAGGAGCATAGGCGGCAGCGGTATATTCGGGGCAATGTACATATCACAGCCTGCCTTTTTTGCTGCATCAAGACCGTCTGGTATATCGTCCACTCCCAAAAGTGCCTTGGTGTGAGTTCCCGAATGATTTTTACCGCACATGAACATATCCGTTGGTGCAGATTCGGCTATTACACCGCTTATTTTCAGGCTTTCTGTCATATTGTTAGCCGACATAAGTGCCGTCATAAGCGCAATATGCCCGCCTGAGGAGTTTCCCATAAGGAATAGGCGGCTCATATCCATGCGTAAATTCCGCCAGGGCTGCTCATTCTGCTTTTTCCGCAGAAAATCAACAGCGTTTACTATATCCTCAACCTGTGCGGGGAATTTGGCTATTTCCGATTCCCTGTGCTGAATAATTGCCGTTACATATCCTCTTTCCGCCAGCTTTGCATAGGACGGGACTGCATTATACATTTCTTGGCGGTGCCAAGCGCTTCCGGGAATGAATATTATAACGGGAAATACGGTATCGTCCTCCCATTTTTGCCTGTATGGGACAAACAAATGCATATGCCGCTTGCAGTCGTCATATTCCTTATAAACAATATCCGGGACAAAAAGCCATTCCAAATCATCGGATTGAACATTAATTTTATGCTCCATATAATTTCACTCCACCCTATGTTATCCTAACATCAGTCCATTTAAAAGCAAAGGTCAAAGACAAAAAACCGCAATTAGCTTTTGTCCTTGACTCTATAGTCGTCAACAGGGCGTTATGCCTTTTTCTTTTTCAGTGACATATTCGTGGCAACAAGGGGCTTTGCGCCCTCGTCCACACAAGCCTTAGTAACTGTAACCTTTACTATATCCTCCGAGGAGGGAGCATTGTACATTGTGTCGATCAGAATACCTTCAACAATTGCCCTCAAGCCTCTTGCACCTGTTTTCTGTGCAATAGCCTTTTGTGCAATGGCTTTCAGTGCATCGTCATCGAAAACAAGCTCTATTCCATCGTATTCAAACAGCTTCTTGTACTGCTTTACAAGAGCGTTCTTAGGCTCATTGAGTATTCTCAGCAGAGCAGGCTCATCGAGGGCGTCAAGCACCGTAACAACGGGAAGTCTGCCCACAAGCTCAGGCACCATGCCGAATTTAACCAAATCATCGGGGGTAACGTCCTTGAAAACGTCCTTTTCCGCTTCAGCCTTACTCTTGACATTCGCACCAAATCCGAGGGTCGAGGACTCCGTTCTTCTGCGTATAGTCTGTTCAAGACCGTCAAAAGCGCCGCCGCAGATAAAGAGTATATCCTTGGTGTTAATATGAATGAAATCCTGATAGGGATTTTTTCTGCCGCCCTGGGGAGGAACGTTTGCCACAGTGCCCTCTATGATTTTCAGCAGAGCCTGCTGTACGCCCTCGCCGCTTACATCTCTTGTGATGGAGGTGTTTTCCGACTTTCTCGCTATTTTATCTATTTCATCGATATAGATAATTCCTCTTTCGGCTGCCTCTACATCGAAATCCGCCGCCTGTATAAGACGGAGCAGCACATTTTCCACATCATCGCCAACATAGCCCGCCTCGGTAAGAGTAGTAGCATCTGCTATGGCAAAGGGCACGTCAAGGGTTCTTGCAAGGGTTGATGCAAGCAGGGTTTTGCCCACACCTGTAGGTCCCAGCAAAAGGACGTTACTCTTGTTTATTTCAACGTCATTGTCATCGTCGGTTAAGGAGTTAAGCCGCTTATAGTGGTTGTAAACCGCTACGGAAAGAGCTACCTTAGTCTGCTCCTGACCGATTACATACTCGTCAAGCACCTTTTTAATATCGGCAGGCTTGATAAGCTTCAGCTTTTTGCCGTTCTGCGAGCCGCCGCGAGCGCCGCTCTTGGCGTGCTCCGGAGGGGGAACATAACCCAGTGCCTCGTTATTCATCAGCATTTCATAGCAATACATTACGCAGTCATCGCAGATATTTGCATTTCCTGCGGAGAAAATATTCTGCACCTCATTTTCTGTCTTGCCGCAAAAGCTGCATCTCTTCATTCCGGGAATCAAATCCGAACCATCCTTTCACTCATCAGCGGTGAGAAATAACCTTGTCTATAAGTCCGTAAGCGGCAGCCTGTTCGGAGGTCATCCAGTTATTTCTGTCGGTATCCGCCTCAATAGTCTTGATATCCTTGCCTGTATTTTCCGCAAGGATACGGTTAAGGTTTGCCTTGGTATCCAGCATATGGTCGGCGCTGATCTTAATATCGGTACACTGTCCCGATATACCGTTTCCGGCAATAAGGGGCTGGTGAATCATGATTTCCGCATTTGGGAGGGCAAAGCGCTTGCCCTTTGCGCCGGACGAAAGAAGAAATGCGCCCATTGATGCCGCCATACCCATACAGATTGTGGAAACATCGCACTTGATGTACTGCATGGTATCGTAAATCATCATACCTGCCGTAACAGAGCCGCCGGGGCTGTTAATATAAAGGTTAATATCCTTTTCCACATCCTGCCCCTCAAGAAAGAGCATTTGCGCCACAACAAGGCTTGCGGTGGTATCGTTTACCTCGTCCGAAAGCATAATGATCCTGTCGTTAAGCAGTCGGGAAAAGATATCGTACTGTCTTTCTCCTCTGCTGGTTTGTTCGATTACATATGGCATATAGCTCATAAATCCATGCACCTCCGCTGGCATATCTAAGGAACCGTTGATTAAATTGTTTCTCAATCCTCTCAGTAAGGGCTTTTCGAGGGTTGGAAACGATTGCTGACGCATTAATCAGCGCTTCCCTAACACATTACAAATGAACACTGCACAATTAGCTGAACCGATACATTGCCGTGTAGTGTTCAAAAAAAATTATTCGCTTATCTTTGCATTGTCCTTAACAAGCTTGAAAGCATCGGTTACAGCAGCATCGGCTTTCAATGTGGAGGGCGCAATAGCCTTCTTTACCATATCCGCCTCAACGCCGTACTTTTCTGCAAGAGGTTTATACTCCTCTTCAACCCTGTCATCGGATATCTGAATATTTTCCAAAGCGGCAATCTTTTCAAGGGCAAGTCTTGCCTTAACGTTCTTTTCAGCCTGCTCTCTGTAGTTGTTTCTGAAATCCTCCTCTTTCATTCCTGTGAAAGAGAGATACATTTCAAGGTCAATGCCCTGCTGAGAAAGTCTTGCTTCAAAATCCCTTACAAACTCGTCTATCTTTGCTTCAATCATGCAATCGGGGATTTCCGCAGTCATCTTGGAAATGAGAACGTCATAAATGCGGTTGTCAAGCTCGGTATCTGCATTCTTTTCAGCAAGTGTTTCCAGTCTTTTTCTTACATCGGCTTTCAGCTCTTCGAGGGTATCAAACTCGGAGGCATCCTTTGCAAAATCATCGTCAAGCTCGGGAAGCTCGGTTTCCTGGATTTCGTGAAGCTTAATCTTGAACTCGGCGGGCTTGCCGGCAATTTCCTCCATCTGATAGTTTTCGGGGAATACAACGTTTATGGTAAATTCCTCGCCTGTAGACTTGCCAACGATCTGCTCCTCAAAGCCAGGGATAAACTGACCGCTGCCGATCTTAAGGCTGTAATGCTCCTCGCTGCCGCCCTCAAAGGCTTCGCCGTCGATATATCCCGTAAAGTCGATGTCAACGGTATCGCCATTCTGAACTGCTCTGTCCTCAACGGTAACAAGTCTGCCGTTTCTCTCCTGCATTTTCTTAAGAGAGCCCTCAACATCCTCCTCGGAAACAGTCTTGACAGGCTTTTCAACTTCTATACCCATATAATCGGAAATTTCAACCTCAGGCTTGGTTGTAACCGTTACCTCGAAGGAAACACCATCCTCCTTGGAAACTGCTGTAACCTCGATTTCGGGGCGATCAACCACCTCAAGTCCGGACTCGTCTATAGCGCCGCCGCATATATTGGCAACAAGACCGTTTACAGCCTCCTCGTAAAAACAGCTTTCGCCGTAAAGCTTTTCAATCATCTTGCGTGTTGCTTTGCCTTTTCTGAAGCCCGGAACATTTATCTTGTTTTTCTGCTTCAGGTATGCTTTCTGAATGGATGCCTCGAACTCTTCGGCAGTGGCATCGGCGAGAATTTCGTACTTGTTTGTTTCTATTTTGCTTGTGGATTTAAGGCTCATTATAATTTCCTCCATTTTTTAATCAAGTGCAGGGCATCCCCGCACTGTAAGGGAACAGCTTTTATCCCTTAAAAGGCGCACGGACAGCCTTCTCTGTAATTAAGCTTTTAGACGCGCCCATATAAAAACATTATAACACAACGAATTTCATATTGCTATAGCTAACAGCTTTTTTTGGTGAATTTAACAAATTTATATTATCTTCATTGGACAGAATTGCATATAATCACTTGAAATCAGCTTATATTCTATTCCGTTCCGATTCCCTTGCAGGGCATATTTGAAATGCTTACCGTGAAGATGACCATAAAAGCAGCGTTTTATATGGTGCTTTTCCATCACCTCAAGTATTGCGTCGTTGGTTTCTCTCCCATAGACGGGAGGATAGTGCAGGAAAACCAAGGGTTCAAGTCCCGCATTTTCGGCGGAGCAGATGGACGTTTCCAGCCGCTGCTGTTCGCGGCTGATTATTTTCGCATCAAATGGCTCTGATGAATCGTTTACCCAGCCTCTTGTCCCGCATATTCCGTAGCCCTCATAGGGGTAATGGTTGTTGTGCAGGATTTTTATGCTGTCGAAGCCGTTTTCCTCCAGAAAGCGGTTCAGCTTGCTGACCGTATCCCACCAGTAATCATGATTACCCTTGGAAATGATTTTTGTGCCCTTAAGGTTGTGTATAAACCGAAAGTCCGGTACAGCCTCCTTAAGGTTCATCGCCCATGATACATCCCCCGGAATGACTACAGTGTCGTCCTCGTTCACAACTCTTGCCCAGCACTCACTCAAGCGGCTGACATAATTCTTCCAGCCGTCAAACTTATCCATAGGCTTATTTGTGCCCAGCGATAAATGCAGGTCGCTGATTACGAAAAGAGACATTGGGGGAATCCTCCTTTTGGGCGTTACTCCGTTATACCCAGTGATGAAAGCACGAAGCTTTCCATTTCCGTTCTGCCGATAACCTTATCGAAGCGAACAGCCTTGCCCTTAAGCTCCGCCAAGGATTTCGGTATATCGTAGCCTGACAGCTCGCAAAGCTTATCTACCATTGCATATTCATCGTCGGAAACAGCACTGCTGTCGATTGCGTCAAGCACACTGGCACTGAATTTGTAAGGGCTTGCAGTGGAAGCGATAACCGTCTTGGTATTGTCGCCCGTCTTTGCCTTGTAGTCCTCATAGACCTTGTAAGCAACGGCGGTATGAGTGTCCATTGTATAGGAATATTTATCGTAAACGCTCTTAACAGCTTCCTTTGTGCCCTTGTCGTCACAGTACCCTGCGCAGAAGCTTTCGGAGATAAGCGCCTTTACGCTGTCGTCAACCTCATATCTTCCCGTTTTGGAGAGAGCGCCGAACCATTCTCTTATTTTAGCATCATTCTCGCCGCTGAGGATGTAAAGCAGTCTTTCCAGATTAGAGGAAATAAGTATATCCATTGACGGGGAAATGGTGGTGTAGAAGCTCCTGTTTCTGTCGTAAACACCTGTATTGATAAAGTCGGTAAGAACGTTGTTGGCATTTGACGCACATATCAGCTTGTTTACGGGAAGCCCCATTCTCTTGGAGTAATATGCCGCAAGTATATTTCCAAAATTTCCTGTGGGAACTACTATATTTATCTTTTCACCCTTGCTTACAGCGTTGTTTTTCAGCAGCTCCGCATATGTGGATATATAGTAGATAATCTGCGGTGCAAGTCTGCCCCAGTTGATAGAGTTTGCACTGGAGAACATCATACCATGTTCATCGAGCTGCTTTTTAACCTTTTCATCTGTGAAAATAGCCTTTACACCGTTCTGACAATCGTCAAAATTGCCCTCCAGTGCGCACACGGAAACATTTCCGCCGTCCTGGGTGGTCATCTGCCGCTTCTGCATAGCCGAAACGCCGTCACGGGGATAGAATACCATTATTGAGGTGCCCTCCACATCGGCAAATCCCTCAAGAGCGGCTTTTCCCGTATCTCCCGAGGTAGCAATCAGTATTACGACCTTCTTGTTCATTCCCAGTTTTTTCAGCGAGGTTGTAAGGAGATAAGGGAGAATTTGCAGCGCCATATCCTTAAACGCACAGGTAGGCCCGTGCCACAGCTCCAGTACATAGGTGCCGTCAAACAGGTGGGAAAGCTCCGCGATATCTGCGGTTGCAAAGCTTTTATCGTTGTAAGCGCTTTCGGTGCAGTATTTCAACTCTTCATCGGTAAAGTCGGTGAGAAATTTAGAAAAAATGCAGGCAGCTCTTTCGGCATAGGTCATATCGCCCAGCGCCGCAATTTCATCCATTGTTATGCTCGGTATTTCCGCGGGAACGAAAAGTCCGCCGTCATCGGAAATTCCTTGAACAATAGCTTGAGCAGCGCTTATATTTACACTGCTGTTTCTCGTGCTTTTGTAATACATATCTACCATCCTTTATCTATAGTATATAATCGGAATTGCCGCCGTCAAAGGCATTATCGAAATAGCACAGCCTAATTGCCTTGCCGTTCTTTACGGTAACCTCGGCAATATCAAATCTGGGCTGCATATCATGGGGATATCTGTAGGAATATTCCTGTGCCGCCCGCAGAATAAGCGATTTTTTACGCTGCCTTACAGCCTCGGCACCCGTTTCCATAGCGGAAATATCCCTGGCCTTTACCTCCACAAATGCTATTATTCCGTTACGGCAGGCTATAATATCAATCTCTCCGCCCTTAATGCGCCAGTTTCGGCGCAGAATTTCGTATCCTGAACGCTTCAGATAATATGCGGTAAGCTCCTCGCCCAGTCTGCCGATTTCACTTTTACTTCTTTGCGGCATAGTATTTTTTTAAAAAGGAGTGCCTGTGAATAGGCGATTCTCCGTATTTGTCCAGCATTTCATAGTGAAGCTTTGTTCCATATCCCTTGTGCTTCTCAAACCGCCACCGGGGATATTCAAGGGCAAGCTCCTCCATACGGCGATCCCTCGTTACCTTTGCAAGAACCGAGGCAGCCGCTATACTTGCGGAGGTGGCATCTCCCTTTACCACGCTGATACATTCACATTCAAGCGTAGGACAGCGGTTGCCGTCCACTATGGCAAGCTGTGGCTTTACGGAAAGTCCGTCAACCGCGCGCTTCATGGCGAGCATGGCGGCTTCCAGTATGTTAAGGCTTTCAATTTCCTCAACCGTCGCAATGCCGATAGAGTAAGCCGCAGCTTTTTCGATTATCTCATCGTAAAGACGATCACGCTGCCTTGGGGTAAGCTTTTTGCTGTCGTTAATCCCATCTATCACGGTGCTTTCGTCAAGAATGACCGCCGCCGCATACACGTCCCCCGCAAGAGGACCTCTGCCCGCCTCGTCAACGCCGCAAAATATCGGGTAATCGTTCCTTACGGCTTTGTCGTATTCATATAAATCGATACTGCCCTTCATATGCTGCCCTCCGTGGGAAGCTCAAGGGTAACTCTGCCGATTTTCCCGCTGCGAAATTCGTCCAAAAGGGTAATTGCCGCCCTTTCGGTATTTATTTCGCCGCCCGAAATAAGCATTCCCCTTGCCTTTCCGACCCTGAGCAGAAGCTCATAGCCCTCGCTGCAGCCGAGCATTTCCTCGTTTGCCTCGGTTTCAAGGCTGATGCCGTAGCGCTGTACCAAATTTTCGGGACATATTTCCCTTAGCCTTAAAAGCAGTCTGCAAGCCAAAAGCTCCGTGTCCATGACATCGTCCTTGACAGCACCCGTGAATGCGAGATGCTCCGCTACGGTCTGATCCTCGAATTTAGGCCACAGCACACCGGGCATATCAAGCAAATCTATATCGTTTGCCAGCTTCACCCACTGCTTTTCTCTGGTAACGCCGGGTCTGTCCTCAACCTTAGCCTTATTCCGTCCCGCAAGCTTATTTATAAGGGAGGATTTTCCAACATTGGGTATTCCCACCACCATAAGGTGCAGTACACGCCCCGCCATTCCTCTGGAATTGTTCTTCTCGATAAGCTCCGCCAGAACCTCGCGAACGGTGGGTGCAAAAGCATTAAGACCCTTTCCCGTTTTGCAATCCGCGGCAAAAACGGCGGCACCGCTTTTCTTAAGATAATCCATCCAAAGGCGGTTGGCAGATTCATCCGCCGCATCGCACTTGTTTAGAACAATTATCCTCGGCTTTGAACCCACAAGGGAATCAAGTTCGGGGTTGCGGCTGGATATGGGTATTCTTGCATCGATAACCTCGACAACGGCATCCACAAGTGAAAGATTTTTCTGCATCATTCGCCTTGTTTTCGCCATATGTCCGGGAAACCACTGTATTGACGGTGTTTTCGTCATTTTTCTCAATCCTTTCTTAAAACAAGAAAAGCAGACGCAGCTTTCGCTTTGCCTGTTTTTCCGTCCCTAAGCTGCCGACAATATCGGTTTACGGTCAAATGTGAGGCGTTCCCATATTCGACCGTCCCGTAAAGTCCGCAGCTTGGCACCTATCGTTTTGTTTATTCAACTGTTCCGATTTTTTCAAAAGGATAAATGCGGAAAACAACCTTGCCAAGGATATCGTCCTCGTCCACAAAGCTGATTAAAGAGCTTCGGCTGTCAAGGGAGTTGTTGCGGTTGTCGCCCATGACGAAAACGCAGCCGTCCGGCACGGTTACAGGGTAGCTGTGTCCCCCCTCATCGGTCAGCGTAAGCTCCGCAATGTAATCCTCCTCCAGCAGCTCGCCGTCAACACGAACCTCGCCGCTTTCAAAGTCTATATCAACGGTTTGTCCCTCTGTGGCAATTACACGTTTAACTATAGCCTTTCCAAGCTCGTCGCCGCAGTCAATGATAACAATATCCCCCGCCTCGGCTTCATAGCCTAAGTGATTGACGATAAGCTTTTCGCCGTCCCGGAGGGTAGGATTCATAGAGTCGCCGTCAACGCTCGCTTGACGCAGTAAAAAGGTGAATATAAGAATAACCGCAAAAAAAGCGAATATAATGGTTTCAACCCATTCCAGCAGCTCCTGGTAGGGAGTGCCGTTTTTCTTGTTTTTATCCTCATCCAGTGCCTCATAGTTAATCTGGTACTTTGCCATATAACTCATCCCTTTCGTTGCGGAGTAAACCGCAGCATAAATGCAGCAAAAGGGGGCTGTGTACAGTCCACAGTCCCTTTGACAAGCCGCCGACAGACAACGCTGACAGCATCCGACCGAAAGGAGATTGCGTCCTTTCCCCTACAAATCAAATTAAAAAGAATTTTCACGCGAGGTGCAAAGCGGCACCTCGGTGATAACAGCCTTTAAAGACTGTTTATCGGATCTGCTCCTTAACCTTTGCAGCCTTACCAACTCTGTCTCTGAGGTAGTAGAGCTTGGAGCGTCTTACCTTACCGTGTCTTACGACCTCAACCTTATCAACAATAGGTGAGTGAACGGGGAATACTCTCTCTATACCGCAGCCGTGAGCAACTCTTCTTACGGTAAAGGTTTCGGAAATTCCGCCATGCTTTCTTGCGATAACAGTACCCTCGAATATCTGGATTCTGTACTTGTCGCCTTCCTTGATTTTTACGTGAACCTTAACTGTGTCGCCGACTTCAAATGCGGGAACTTCAACCTTAAGGCTTGAGGCACTTATTGCCTTGAGTGCGTCCATTGTTTTTCCTCCTATATATTACGACATTCTTGTTTCGGACATCTGTCCTAAGAAACAGCGGACTGCCTGTTTAATGTTACCCTGTCTTATGGCAGCGGCAGCACTATTCTCGACCGAGATACTACGCACATTTCTGCGCAGATATCCGTCGGATTTCAAATGCCTTTTTATTATAACACAATTACAAACGTTTTGCAAGTGTTTTTTTGGGAAACAGACAATTATGTGCATTATGCGAATATATCGCCGTTTTTGCACAAAATTTTTGTGCGTTTTGTGCAGATGCAGGATAGCTTTTTGCCGCTGCTTTCCGCAAAGCTTAAGAAAGCGCCGCTGAATACTCCTGCATTAAGGTTCATGTTATTTCCCGCGGGAAGTCTTATGTAAATGGAGAAAAGACTGTCGGACAGATCTTTTTCAAGTACCATGGCGTAGGGCTTTATATCAACGATAAGCTCGGTTTTCTTTTTGGTGAATTTTTTTATCTCGATTTTTTCCTGTGCCACGAAAGGGTCAAAGGCTTCCGCGGCGGCGTGTGCGGGCGAAAATGCTATTTCGTATTCGGCGAAGCCTATGTCCTTATTTGTGTTTTTGGGGTAACGGCAATCGAGAATCCTCATTCCGTCGGGAAGAGTGCCGTTCAGCCGCCGGGTCATCTCCTCAAGGGGCATATCCTCCACAACAGCCATTTCCATAGGCTCGCAGCTGCTTTCCACGCCTAAGGAAAGTGCCAGTGGGAAGTTAAGGTATATTTTCGGGTTATATCCCTCCGTATACCAAACGGGGAGCTTGGCGCGCTTTATTGCTCTTTGCATGGTTCGCACCACATCGAGATGGGAGGTATATATTGCCCTGCCGCTTTTTTCAAAGGTCATTCTTACAGTGGTTTTATTCAAAGCATTTTCCTCCCACAGCCTTGCTTACTCCGCACCCCGAACAGCGTTCCCTGCAGTTGGGAGTAGTGCTTGCCTCATACGCCTTTTTGTTCTCCCTTATCAAAAAGCTTTTATCCACAAGATAATCCAGATGATCCCATGCGGTGGTTTCATCGTAGGCAATTGCCCTGTGGGCGTAAAAATCCGTGGAAATACCCTCGGCGGAGAATGCTCTTTCCCATTTATCGTAGTCGAACATTTCGTCCCAGCTGCCCAAGCGGCAGCCCGATCGCCATGCTCGCTCTATAACGGGTGCTATACGTCTGTCGCCCTTGGCAAGAACGGCTTCAAGCAGGCTTACCTTATAATTATGGTAGCTTATGGAGATATATCGCTTACCCTTTGCGCTGTCCAGCAGCAGCCTTTGACGGCGGTTTATTTCCTCGGAGGTTATCTGCGGCTCAAACTGAAATGGTGTAAAGGGCTTTGGCACAAAGGTCGCGCAGCTTATGGATATTTGCAGCTTCTGTCCCTTGGATCGGTTTTTCAGATTGTAGTACAGATCCGCAATTCTTACCGCAAGGTCGGTAATGCCGGTTATATCCTCATCGCGCTCATCGGGCAGACCTATCATAAAATAAAGCTTTACCTGGCTGTACCCCGCTAAAAATGCAATGGTGCAGGAGCGCATTATCTCCTCCTCGGTGATAT
The DNA here is from genome assembly GCA_001941135.1 of Ruminococcus sp. Zagget11. Taxonomy (GTDB): domain Bacteria; phylum Bacillota; class Clostridia; order Oscillospirales; family Ruminococcaceae; genus Huintestinicola. The sequence continues at coordinate 18,777 of MSHL01000033.1, read as the reverse complement.
TCTTGTTGATAACATCGCGAAGCCTCTGCGTTCCCGCCTCGGGCGCAAAGGTAAGACCGTTTTTCTTCACCTTTATAAGCTGCTGCGCTATCTCCTCGCTGAAACGGTCAATACGCATGGAGGGCAGGGCAAGGCTTATCCTTTCCCCCTCGGTGTAATCGGTGATTTTCGCCAGCATATTCTCTATATCGGAAAAATCGCTTGTGCTTAGGGAGGAAAGGGAAACCTCCTCATATCCCGTGGATTCGCAAAGGGATTTTACCTCTTTGCAAACTGTGTCGGTGGATTTCTCCCTAAAGGGGCGGTATATAAATCCCGCCTGACAGAACCGACAGCCGCGAATACAGCCGCGCAGCACCTCCACAACAGCTCTGTCGTGGACAATTTCTCCGAAGGGCACCACAAAGCTTTCCGGATAAAATACATTGTCAAAATCCTTGATAATACGCTTTTTTACCCGTGGGGGAATATTATCCCTGTTGGGCGTAACCGAGGTGATAACTCCGTCCTTGCCGTAGGAAACGTCATAAAAACGTGGGACGTAAATACCCTCGATTTGCGCGGCTTTTTCAAGAAAGGCTTCCTTTGAATATGTACCGCTCTTTTTCATGCGTTCATACAGATCCAAAAGCTCCATATTGACCTCTTCGCCCTCACCCATTATAAAAAGGTCAATAAAATCGCACAGGGGTTCGGGATTGCACACACACGGTCCGCCCGCAACGATTACAGGGTCAGTATCGCTTCTGTCGCTGACTCTGACGGGAAGTCCCGCTAAGTCCAGCATATTAAGTATAGTGGTATAGCAAAGCTCATACTGTATGGTAAAGCCTATAAAGTCAAATTCCTTTATAGGGTCAAGGCTTTCCAGTGCGTAAAGAGGAATATCGTTGTCGCGCATGACCTGTTCAAAATCATCCCAAGGAGAAAAAACTCTTTCGCACCACCAGTTTTCACGGCTGTTTTTGAGAGAATAAAGTATCTTCATGCCGATATGGGACATTCCCACATCATAGGTGTCGGGAAAGCAGAATGCGAAGCGCACATCAACCTTTTCCCTGTCCTTTACCACGCTGTTAAGCTCGCCGCCCGTATAGCGCGACGGATTTCTCACCGTCAGCAGAACCTCTTTAAGCTTGTTTTCTATTTCCTTACTCATTTCGGAGCATATCCCCCTTTACTATGCATATATACCCAATTTCCTTACATACAAATGTGACCGTAAAATACCGACACACTATATTTACTGTGCCTGCGGATACTCAATTCCCGCAATTTTGCAAATGGATTTTATTACGCCGTTATCGTTGTTGGACGGTGCGATATATGCCGCCGCCTTTTTTAAATCGGCGTGAGCATTTTCCACAGCAAAGCCGTATTTGCACTGCTTAATCATCTCGTAATCGTTCAGATAATCCCCGAACGCCATAGTTTCATCGTAATCTGCGCCCACATAAGCCATAAGCTCCCTTAGTGAACGTCCTTTGCTTATGTCGCCGCCCACAACGTCAACCCATACAGCGGCGGAGAGTATTACATTCAGATTCGGTTCAAGCTCTTTAAGCAGAGGATAGGAGCGATTTTCCGCGTCCTCATCGTAAATAGCTATTTTTATAATCTTGTCCAGTGAAAGTGCTTCCTGCCAGCTGTTTACGACCTTAACGTGCCCCTTTCCGCAAAATACCTTTACCCTGTCGATAAATTCGGTATCATTGCCGAAAAGGTAAACCGCATTTTCCCCCGAAAGCTCCATGCGAACACCCTTGCGGTAAAGACCGTCTATGGTTTCGGCGATGCGCAATATATCGGAGTTATCGAGAGGGTGGGAATAAATCATTTTTCCTCCGTCAAAGGCAATTCCGCCGTTTTCCGCTATAAAGAGCATTTTATCCCTGACCGGGGCGAACACCTCCTCAACGCTGTAATACTGTCGTCCCGAGGCGGCGGCAAAGCTGATACCGTTTTGCGAAAGGGTGTCCAGGAAATCAAAAAAGCCATCGGGCAGCTGTTTTTTGTCATTAAGAAGAGTACCGTCCAAATCGGACGCAATCAGTTTTATCATTGTAAGAAATAACCTCGCTTTTGGAAGATGGAGAATGGAAGATTGAGAATAGAAGATAAAGAATGGAAGATTGAGAATGGAAGATTGGGAATAGAAGATTGAGAATAGAAGATTGAGAATGGAAGATTGAGAATGGAAGCCGGGGAAATTGTTATAGCTTATCCCAAAAATTATTCAACAGCGTTGCCAGACAATCGGGAGCGTCTGTATTTACCTCATGGCTTGCGCCGCTTATCATGTGCAGGCTTGCGTGGGGGATTCGTTTTTCAAGCTGAATTGCCGCTTTACGGTTTGCACTGTCCTTTTCCCCGTAAATTACAAGGGTGGGACATTGTATATCCGACAATTTTTCGGTAAAATCCAGTGCCGCCATTGAACTGCAAAGGCTCATAAACTGCTTTTTAGTTACACCCATATCCTCAAACATTTTGTTGGGCATAAAGCGGAACATGATATTTTGCAGCTTTATCAAGCCCTTTGGCATTGAAAATTGTGTGCCGATAAGTGCGAGGGAGGAAACTCTCATGGGATTTTCCAAAGCATATTGCAGCGCAAGAATCCCGCCGAGGGATAGCCCGCAGAGGCTGAACGGCTCGTTAATTATGTCGACATATTCCGCAAATCCCGCGTAAAGCGATTCATAACATACCGTATCGGCTCGGATAAAATCCCACAGATTCGGTATAGCCAAATCATCACGGTTATATAGCAGGGATACGGTTTTATCCCAGCTTGAGGGTGCTTGTCCCAAGCCGTGCAGCAGGATATATTTCATGATCTGTATCGTCCCCCTCGGAGTATTGATTTTAATGCCGAATACAGATAGGAATGAATGCGGCAGTCGGTCAACACACCGGCGGTGTAAGTCTTACCTGCCTTGTCTTCCTCGTATCTCCTCGATATTGATTCCGAATTTGTCAAATACATCGGCGGCACGGCTGGTTTTCGAGGGAAGTCCGTGCCTTATTCTGTAAAGCCGCCGCCCGCTTTCCTCGTCAACCTCCGCTATAATGCTATCGGGCTTGCTGCGGCAGTCGGGATCGGCAGCTATTTCATCACACATATATCCCAGATCGGTAAGGTGTGTGGCAAATATTCCCCTTACACCTATTATGCAGAAAATCCGTACCAGCTCCGCCGCAATTTCCGTACATTCCTTGGGTGTGGTGCTTTGTATTGATTCGTTCATGAGCAGCAGGCTGTTGCTTGTAATAGTGTCGCTTATGGTTTTAAGCTGCTTTATTTCTGCGGTAAATCGGCTGGAGTTTATCCCTGTTTCCTCTTCCCTTGGGAAATGAGTGTAAATAAAGTCGCATATAGAAAGCTCGCAGCTTTCCGCAGGTACATAAAAGCCTGTCTGCGCCATTAAAAAGCAAAGTCCCACGGCTCTTGTAAAGGTGGTCTTTCCGCCGTTATTTGCTCCTGTAAGAATGAAAAATCTCCCGCTTTCATCCATGGAAATATCATTCCTTACAATAAGCTCATCGCCCTTAAGCTTACTGTTGGCGGCAGCCACCTTTGCATAAAAGCAGATGTCGTACAGCTTTCGTATATCCGCATTACGCTCACGGTCGTCATAAAGTGTCGGGCGGCACATTTTTACTCCCCGTGCCTGCGCATTTTCAGCAAGCGCGGCAAGTCCGTCATATATATCAAGCTGATCCTCGATAGCGGACATATGCTCGAATGTCAGGCGGTCATAGGCTTTAAGCGCACCCGCAAGCCTGCCTATGTATTGTGATGTGATTTTCTCAAGCTCACCGAAAAGCGCCTTGTCCGCTTCATTGACAAAGCCGTCCTCGTTAGGGCGGTTGGTACGCATTTTTCCCATAACATAGGTATCGGGACGGGCACTGTTACGGTAGAAAAGCCTGTCAAACACGGAGGGCTTTTCCCCTGCGGGCTTGTTGGAATAATCCACAATTCCCGCCGCAATGGGGCGCATTTCCTGATCAAAATTTATAGCAATGGTGACACAGCGGATTTTTTCGGAGAGAGCCTCTTTAAGCTCCGCAATATCCCTTTTCATATCGGCGAAATCCTCGGAGTTAAACCGCTCCTCGAAGCAGGCAAACATACCCCTAAATGCAAGAGAATTAAGCCCCTGTCCCTCGCTCATGTAGAACTCATGCAGCTGTTCCATGCAGGATATATACGCATCAAGAACCTCAATGCAGGCGCCAAGCTGCGAAAAGGTGTCGGGGGAATCCATATTCCGCACGTTTTTCCTTTCCCCGTCAAGCATTGTCCTTATTATTTTATACATAACAGGGGAAAGCTTGGGGTGATTTTGTATATCCTCAAAGGCGTCCAAGCGATACTGTGCAACCTCTTTGTCACAGTTGAACTCACGGAAAAGCCGCATGACGTTCTGTGGATTTCTGCGGCAAATCATAGCCGATACCGACTCTGTCATAAGGTCGTTGAGATAGTCGCAGGGCAGCTTTTCCTCTATTTCTATCCGACGCTTTTTAAGGGCGGCGCGTTTTTCGGTGGAGGGATAGAGCAGATCCGCAATGGGCATATGCTCTCTTTCCGAGGTGTTGTTAGCCATAATTATCAATCACTTTCTCTTTTTCATTACTGAGCGAAATTCCCTGTGCTTGATCCGATTTATAATAGGTGTAATTATTTCCGGGCCGAAGAAGATAAGGTAATTTATCGCAGCCATAAGTATAGAAACCTTTGCGGAGAAGTCGCCAAGCACAAAGGCTATTGCCATAAGGACAGCCACCGCTATTCCCATTGCCTTTGCGGTTATGGGAATAATGAAATATATTCTGAACTGCTGCCGCGGGAAAAGGGTTGCGTAGGCAAAGAACAGGGAGTAATTCAGATAGTAATTGTAGGTGTAGCCGGTGATAAATCCCCCTATAATTGTGAGAACCGTTCCCACAAGGTAATAGGAGAAAAATTCCGCTCGACCCCAGGAGTTTTCCAGGGTTGTTCCTATGAGCCAGTAAAAGAAAAGGGAAAAAACTATCCATAGAATGCTTGAATTGGGCGGCAGGGCGATAAAGGTAATAATTCGCCAAATCTGCCCGCTTAGTATCATGCTGCGGCTAAAGCCGAAAAGGGAATAGGAATCAAAGCCCCTGCTTGCGAGAAAAAGGTCAAGGATATAGAAAATAGCCATTGTAGCGACTATATAGTTCATCAGACCCGAAATACGCACACGCCTGAACATTCGTATAATTTTATCTCTGAAGTGCATGAAAAAACGTACCTCCGTTTCCGCTTATCTACTCGCTTACTCCATAGTTGCGCTTGTGGGGATAATCCTCGATAGGCTTCAGATTTTTCCGTGACCAAGCGGCGGCGGCAACGGTCAGCAAACCGTCGGTTGTGGAGCAGTATACGCCGTTATTCTCGTAAATGCCCTCATCGGACAGCCGTTCCTTTCGGCTGAATATCCGATTATAATGCTCCTTTCCCATAGAAACGGCGCGGCACCTTGCGCTTAAAAACAGATCCTTTTTCACCCTTTCGTTTCCGAAAAGGTCGTCCGACCATTCCTTTCCCCCGATTGCATCGATAAGCTCCGCAAGGCGGTCGTCAAAGCGGAATATGTAGTCGTCCTCGCAGTGGCTAAGGTGGCGTACCAGTGATGATACTACCGCTTCGCTGTCGCCCTCGTATTCGGAATCTATGGTATCTATAATGCTCCAAAAGCTTTCATCGGTAAGGGTAGGGTCTATGTGTTGAGTAAGGTTAAACAAATCCATAATTATGCTCATAATACATTCACTCCTTTCCGCCGTACATAAATAATATGCGCTGTACTATTCACATTATAACACATTTTCACAAAAAATCAACAAGCATTTGCAGAAAAACATTCGCTTTTCACAAATTTTTCGGTGTAATACTTTTTCTGCTATGGGACAGGAGGGATAAATCGGGTCATATCTTTGTAAAGGTCACATCTAAAGTCATGCCAAACAAAAGCTTAACAAAAAAGCTACAAAATGTATTTGCAACGCATTTATAATTATAATAAGGCTAAATAAATGAAAGGGGATGATTTTATGGCTAAAGAAAATATGACATTGAGGAGCGAGCCGAATGAGCTTACCTATGCGGCGATGGAGGAGGGCGAGCAGATGCTCAAAGACAGAAATACGAAGAAATTTTCCGATATTGATGAATTGTTTGAGGACTTGAATTCCTGATGAAATATGAAATTGAGAGAACGACAATGTAATATATCAACATGGGTAGTTATTACCAACTTCACAGCCCCGACAACGAAATACTCGGACAGTCGGGGCAATCAACACTTCAATCAATCACTCCGCATTTTTCCCAAAACGCTTGATTTTATTGGTTGAGGTTCTCTCAAACTCGCTGTCCGTAATTTCCGTCAAACGTATGCGCTTGAATGTGGGCAAAAGCTCGTTTATCTCCTTAATCGCCCGTGCCACGGCGTCGCGTATTTCCCTCTCCGAGGGGTCATGCTTCAGCATTTGAGAAATCTTATCCCTGTTCGGAAAAACCTTTGCCCTTACACACTCTTCACCCTTGTGATCCGTTCCTTTTAATACAATAGCTTCTGCTATTATTTCCGAGGACAAAAGCTTTTCCTCTAATTCCTCCGGATAGATGTTTTTTCCGTTTGGCGTGACAATCACATTTTTTATTCTCCCCTTTATGAAAAGCGCGCCGTTTTCGTCTGTATATCCCAAATCGCCTGTGCGGAAATAGCCGTTTATCATAGCTTCATTGGTTGCGGCAGGGTCGTTGTAATATCCAAGCATGATATTATCACCCTTTGCGGCTATCTCACCCACACCGTTTTCATCGGAATTGATTATTTTAAGTGCTACTCCCGGAACGGCTCGCCCCGCAGAGGAAGGATCAAGGAAGAAATCGCTGTTTCCCGCAAGCAGCGGCGAACATTCCGTCAGACCGTACCCCTGCAGGGTTCTTATTCCCAGCGCATTGAAATCCTCTATAAGCTGCGCTTCCACAGCCGCCGCACCCACTATTATCAGCCGCAGTCTGCCGCCTAAGGTGTTTTTTACCTTGGCGGATATTATATCCCTAAGGAAAAAGGGAATATGGGAAAGAAACCGTGAGAGGGTGGGCTTTTCCCTGCGGATATCCGACATAAGGGGAAGTGCTGCCAATCGCTCCGCTATTTCCTTGTATATCGCATTATTTATTCGCTTTGAAAGGTGACTGAGCAATGCGGGCACGGTAAGCATTACTGTGGGGGAAAAGCCTTTAAGGTCGGCGGCAAGGGTGGCAAGCTCTCCTCCAAAGCAGATACAGCCGCCTCTTGACAGCATAAAAAGGCAGTTAAGGGTACATTCGTAGGTGTGGTGGAGGGGAAGCAGGGAAATGGTCTTATCCGATGCCGTTATTTTTACGATTTGAGATACCTGATAAATATTTGTGCAGATATTGTACTGGGACAGACAAACGCCCTTTGCGCCGCCGGTAGTGCCCGAGGTGAATATAAGCACCTGCATTTTGTCACGAGGAATGTCAAGCGCATTTACCTCATGCCGCTGTGCCGCGGTGGGCGGGGGAGAATTTTTCACACACTCCTCAAGGCTGTGAACAAAGCCTTTGTCCGAATAGGGCAAAATCCTTTTTGTCAAGGTATTGTCCGCAAATATCGCCGCACAATCAGCCTCGCCGCAAAGCCGAATAATATCCTCTCCGCTTAGCGATTTATCTATGGGGACGGCTACACCTACCGTAGAGGCGGCAAGATAGCATAGCAGCCATTCCACGCTGTTATTCCCCGTAATCGCCAAAGCCTTTCCGTAAAAGCCTTGGTATATAAATCGCATACACAGCGTAAAATATAACTCACCGAAGCGCTTATAGCTGATATAGCTGTAGGTGCCGTCCTTTTCCTTAATGCAAAAAGCGTTTTTCAGACCGTATTTTACGCTGCTGCTTTTAATAAGCTCTCTGAAATTGTCAAAACGAGTGGCTCTATAATATTTTTCCTGCATAATTTTACCGCCTTTTCCGTTGTATTTCAGCCTTATTATCTGCATTTTGTGAAATATTATAAGTTGCCGTATGCTAACTTTACTTGTTATGATTGACATTTGTAGATAAAAGAGGTATAATATTCAGTAGACTGTTTTAGTGTAGTAAAATCACGATAATTTCTAAGGAGGCAAGCAGTTATGCTTGAACTGAAAAATATATGCTACTCTGTGTCGGATAAGCAGATAATTTCCGATGTGAGCTTAACCTTAAACGACCATTTTGTTGCGATAACGGGACCCAACGGCAGCGGCAAATCCACCCTCGCAAAAATAATTGCGGGAATTGTCACTCCCACAAGCGGCAGGATCATATTCAACGGCGAGGATATTACCGACCTTTCCATAACAGAACGCGCCAACAGGGGTATAAGCTATGCATTTCAGCAGCCTATCCGTTTCAAGGGGCTTACCGTAAGAGATCTTATGCAGCTTGCGGCAGGAAAGGATGCCAAATACAGTGAGCTTTGCGATTATCTTGTTCAGGTGGGACTTCCCGCAAAGGAATATATCAGGAGAGGACTTGACGACAGCCTTTCGGGGGGAGAAATAAAGCGCATTGAAATAGCAATGGCATTTGCAAGAAGCTCCGAGCTTACCATATTCGATGAGCCCGAGGCGGGAATAGATTTGTGGAGCTTCCAAAAGCTGATACAGGTCTTTAAGAAAATGGTCAATGAAACGGCAGGGAATATACTGATTATCAGTCACCAGGAACGTATACTGGATTTTTCCGATAAGATTATTTACCTAAAGGACGGCAGTGTTGAGATGTACGGGGACAAGTCGGAAATTCTCCCGCAGCTTCTGAGCGGCACTGCGGGCGGCAGCGTGTAACCATGAGGAAAGGAGCTTTTTACTATGGCAATAGATGAAATTCAGAAAACCCTTTTGCGCCAGGTGGCGGATTTGGATTCCCTCCCTGTGGGCGCATACAATATCCGTTCCAACGGAAAAACGGAAAGCAGAAACGTCACTGCAAATATCGATATAGTATCAAAGGAAGATGTTTCGGGGATAGATATCCGCATAAAGCCGGGAACAATGCACGAAAGCGTGCATATACCTGTAATTATATCGGAAACAGGACTAAAAGAGCTGGTATATAACGATTTTTATATCGGCGAAAACAGCGATGTTACCATAATAGCGGGCTGCGGTATACACAACTGCGGGAACTCCGACAGCGCGCATAACGGCGTGCATACCTTTTTTGTGGGCAAAAACGCCAAGGTGAAGTATATAGAAAAGCATTACGGCGAGAGCGATGAGGGAACTACCGGAAAAAGGCTCATGAACCCCACAACCGTCGTTCATCTGGACGAGGGCGCGCAGATGATAATGGAAACAGCGCAAATTGCGGGAATTGACGATACCGAAAGGGTCACAAATGCCGACCTTGCAAAGGGCGCTAAGCTTGAAATACACGAAAGCGTTATGACTACGGGGGAGCAGAGCGCGGTGTCAAAATTTACCGCCGACCTCAACGGTGAAAATTGCAGCTGTGATATAATAAGCCGCACCGTGGCAAAGAATAACAGCAAGCAGCATTTTACCAGCCGTCTTAACGGAAATAATGTCTGTGCGGGGCACAGCGAATGTGACTCTATCATTATGGATAATGCCGTTGTCCTGGCAACTCCCGAGCTTGAGGCGTCCTCCACCGATGCAAGCCTTATTCACGAGGCGGCTATCGGAAAGATTGCGGGAGAGCAGATAATAAAGCTGATGACATTGGGACTTACGGAAAAGGAAGCCGAGGAGCAGATTATCAAGGGCTTTTTAATGGGAAATTAATTACAATATCCGTAACAGTATATAAAGAGTGAAGAGCGGTGAATTTCCGCTCTTCACTCTTTTCCTTTTGCAAAAAAGCTTATTTACATTATCCAAAACGACATAATGCGTGCTTTTCATGGGTTATAATAATTCTATATTTGTATGCAATAAATACGCAAAGGGTGATGTTAAAATGCTAAAGCAAAGGGAAAGACAGGAAAATTCGGGAGGAATATTCATTTCGTTGAAAAAGGGATTTGCAAAGGAGGATAAGGGGGATACAGCCGCGAAAAAGCGTTCATATGACAATTTTTGCGGAGTATGCCGAGGGGCTGCTTTGGCGGCTGTTTCTTTTTTCCTCACAGATGTACATATAGGCTATGCGCTGTCGCCCTTTTCGGCGTCGCTTATCGCTTCCCTGCCGCCCCTTGGGGCAGCGGCGGCATTCGTGGGAATGGCTGCGGCACTGGGTGCGGGCGACAGCTTTATATCCTGTCTTGCGGAATTTTCCGCAGGGGCGGTAATGCTTGTTTTCAGAATAATCTTCGGAAAAAACGTTTCACCGAAAATCTCTGCCGCCGCCGCATTTGCCGCATACATACTGTCTGCCGCCGCCGTTACGCTGAGGTATGATTCCCCGCCGGATATGCTGCTGATTTTCGCTTTGGCACTAAGGGCGGCGCTTTGCGGAGGAGGGGCATATTTTTTCTCTGTAACACGGGAATTTGCGGAGAAATCGGATTCGCTCCGTGACGACCGCAGTAAATGCCTGTTGTCCATGGGTGCGGTTTATATTATCGTCATTTCGGCGCTTTGTTCCAAAACGGTGGGAATTTTCTGCATGGGAAGAATAATCGCCGCATTTTGTACCGCAGCAGCCGCACGGAAATACGGCGTTAAGGGCGGGTGCATTATGGGTACGGTTTCGGGTGCGGCGTTTGTCCTTGCGGACAGCGGCTACGCAAGATGCGCCGCTATGCTTTCAGTTGGGGGCGCTGTGGCGGGAATGTGCTCCGCAAAGGGGAAGCATAGCGTAAATGTGGCATTTATCTGCGGTTCATTCGGAATAGCCGCCGCCGCGGGATTGCCCTCGGGTGCTGCTGAATTTGTTGCCGATATGGGTGTTGCCGCAATTATCTACTGCTTTGTGCCGGAACACATATACCTCCCGTTTGTCAACGATTTGTTCGGTGCGGCTCCCCGCATACATTCTCACAGTCGGGACAAGCTTGAGTTTTCCGCAGATCTTTTAGAGGATATGGGAAACGATATATGCTCCGTTTCACAGCTTCTTGCCGCCTGCCGCAGCAAGGATGAGCCTGTTTCCATTGGCAGCGGAAAAATATTGGACAGCTTTAACGAGCAGCTCGGCGCATCCTGCTGCCTGCTGAAAAGCATATCCGCGGAAGCGTTGGAAACGGATGAGGAATTAAGCCGCCGTGCCGAAAAGGCGTTGACCCGCTTTCTTGAAGCTGACTGTACTGTTACGGTAATGACGGACAGTGAGGGCAGAGCATATGCGGAGGCATTTACGCAAAAGGCGGCAAAGCTTTCTCCGAGCCGTCTTTTGGATATTACCTCACAGCTTTCCGATATAGTGGGGTACGAACTGGAGCTGCCTGTTTCCCTGTCGGCAGGCGAGGGGAAAATAAGCCGCCTGCGCTGGTCTCCTGCGGCGAAATATGTGGCTGAATGTTCGGTCATAGGCTGCTCCGCGGAAAACGGTGTATGCGGCGACAGCTGTATACACTTCGAGGACGGGAGAGGTAACTATTATGTAATCCTCTCCGACGGAATGGGGCGAGGAAACAGGGCGGCGGCGCAGAGCTGCACAGCGGAGAATATTTTGCGGCGGCTTATCCTTTGCGGAGGGGATATTGCCGGTGCGGTTAAATATCTTGGCGTAATGCTTTCCGCTGCAGCGGACGATGAGGTTTTCACCACACTGGATATACTTCGTGTAAATTGCTTAAGCGGTGAGGCGCAGCTTGTGAAGTACGGCGCTGCCCCAACATATATACGTTCCGTAAATGATGAGGGTATTTGGGAAACACAGACCTGTGAGATATGTGCGCCGCCTGTGGGAATACTTACCTATGAGGAGCTTTCGGGAGGCACAGAGGAATTGCCCTGCTTCAATTTCACTTTATGTCACAACAGTGCCGTGATTATGGTTTCCGACGGAATAACCGCAGACTGCGGACAATATATATGTGAGGTGGCGGAAAACGGACGGCTTACTCCCGACACTGCCGCCGAGAAGATAATCGCTTACTCGGATGAGCTTGAAAACAAGGACGAAAAGCGAATGAGCCAAAGGGATGATAAGACTGCAGCCGTTTTAAGGCTTTATAACTCACGACTGATGTCCCCCGCCTCTTCGGGCGGGGGAGCATACGGTCTTTCAGTGGGGGACCCGGTCACCCACTGAAACCCCTAAGGGGCTAACGCCCCCAGTCGTTCGTTGAATGACGGGGCGTTGCCCCTTATTGAACTCTCGATCGGCAGCCGCTTTTGGGGAATAGAGGATGAAAATCTATATCAAAGGCATTGTATAAATAGCGTTTGTTTGTCAGCCCACAGTCGGCGGAATGTAAAATGTAAAGGCGGATTGCGGAGAAAAAACGGCAGTGGAAAAAAAAGCAAAAATGCCCTTTCTACGGTGATTTAACCAAAATTTTTTACGCTCTCTGTGAAAAATGCACTATATTTATATTTAAAGGATAATCGGTGTTGAAAATTTTCGTTAAAATACACAACCAAAGTAATAAGTTTAAGTGAGATTTATAAAAATTTGATAAAAACACTTGAAATATATCTCGACTTCTGCTACAATATAAATAAACAAAACCTTGGAGGTATCAAAATGAGTGAAAATGACGCAAAGGTTATGAATGACTATGAGTTCCCCTTGTATATTTTTCATGAGGGCAGCAACTCTACCGCATTTGAATTTTTCGGCGCACACAAGGGCGTTAAGGACGGAGTAGAGGGCGCTTATTTCAGAGTATGGGCGCCTAACGCAAAGTCTGTTTCCCTTATCGGTGACTTTAATAACTGGGACAGGCGAAAAAATCCTATGAAGCGGCTTTCCGACCCTACCGTATGGGAAACCTTTGTGGCGGGTGTGGACGAGTATTTTGCCTATAAGTACAGTGTTGAAACCGCCCACAGAAGTATTGTTGACAAGGCTGACCCCTATGGTATCCATATGGAGCTGCACCCCAGCACCGCTACCAAGTATTACGATATTTCCGATTATGAGTGGCATGACGGCGATTGGTATGAGTTAAAGAAGAAAACCAATGTTTACAAAAGTCCCATGAATATCTATGAGGCGCATCTCGGCTCGTGGAGGCAGTATGAGGACGGTTCGCCCTACGACTATGTGAAATTCGCCGAGGAAATGTCAATTTACCTCAAGGAAATGGGATATACCCACTTGGAGCTTATGCCGTTGGCGGAATACCCCTATGACGGCTCATGGGGATATCAGGTAATAGGCTACTATGCGCCCACCTCGCGCTACGGCACGCCAAAGCAGTTTATGGAGATGGTAGACATATTCCACCAAAACGGAATAGGCGTCATACTCGACTGGGTTCCCGCGCATTTTCCCAAGGATTCGGCAGGCTTGTTTGAGTTTGACGGAGATTGCTGCTATGAGTATAAAGATCCCTTGAAACGTGAACACGCGGCATGGGGTACGAGAGTTTTCGATTACGGCAGGGGCGAGGTTCAGTCTTTCCTTATTTCCAATGCCGTTTACTGGATTGAAAAATTCCATGTGGACGGTTTGAGGGTTGATGCGGTTGCTTCCATGCTGTATCTGGACTACGACAGACGTGACGGAGAGTGGCGGCCCAACAAGGACGGCGGTCACGAGAATTACGAGGCTATAGAGTTTTTAAGAAAGCTGAACACGGCTGTATTTGCCCGCAATCCGGACGTGCTTATGATAGCGGAGGAATCCACTGCATGGCCGTTGGTTACAAAGCCTGCCGATGTGGGAGGATTGGGATTTAACTTCAAGTGGAACATGGGCTGGATGAACGACACCCTGGACTATATGCGTACAGATCCTATCTTCCGTGCGGGAAATCACGGCAAGCTTACATTCTCATTCTTCTATGCTTTCAGCGAGAACTATATTCTCCCCATTTCCCACGATGAGGTCGTGCACGGAAAGGCATCACTGGTGGGAAAGATGAGCAGCTCAACCATGAGCGGAAAGCTTGCTTCCCTGCGTGCGTTCATTGCCTATATGATGGCACACCCCGGCAAAAAGCTTAACTTTATGGGCAATGAGTTTGCACAGGTTATCGAGTGGAATTACGAAAAGGGTCTTGACTGGCAGATTATGAACGATGAAATGCACAGGAAAATGCACAGCTTTTTCAAGACTATCAACAATCTCTATAAGACCACTCCCGCCTTTTGGCATGATGATGATTCTTGGGACGGCTTTAAGTGGATTTGTGCGGACGATTACACACAGAGCGTTATCTCTTTTAGAAGAATAAACAACGCAGATCCCAATAACCCCGAGGAAATTATCTGCGTGTGCAATTTTGTTCCCGTGAAGAGAACCGGCTATAAGATAGGTGTTCCCTATGACGGCGTCTATGAGGAAATTCTTTCCACGGATGATCTGAAATACGGCGGTTTGGGCGAGGTTGTAAACGGAAAGGTTAAGGCTGTGGAATATTCCATGCACGGCTGCGACTACTCCATTTCTCTGAGTATTCCGCCCCTTTCGGCAATGTACTTTAAGTGTATCCCCAAAGAGGAGAGAAAGCCCCGTACAAAAACCGCTTCCGCAAAGACATCCAAGGCGGCGGGCGAGCCTGCATCCCAAGAGAATGTGTCCGCGCCCAAGAAAAGGGGCAGACCTAAGAAAACCACCACTCCACAGTAAATAAATCACAAGTGTTTCCGAAACACAGCAGCGCTGGTATTTCGGTTTCTAAATAAAGCGGCATTGCATAAAATACCGTCTGCGGTGCTGCGGTAATACAGGAGGAAAATATATGTATACCAAAAAAGAATGTGTCGCAATGCTCCTTGCGGGCGGACAGGGCAGCCGTTTATACGCTCTTACAAGGGATATGGCTAAGCCTGCCGTTCCCTTTGGCGGAAAGTACAGGATTATAGACTTTCCCCTTTCCAACTGCGTAAATTCAGGCATTGATACCGTAGGTGTTCTGACCCAGTATCAGCCCTTAGTACTCAACGATTATATAGGCAACGGTCAGCCTTGGGATTTGGATAAGCAGTACGGCGGCGCTCACTGTCTGCCCCCTTATCAGACCGCTCTCGGCGCTGAATGGTACAAGGGTACCGCCAACGCTATTTATCAGAACATAGCTTTTGTTGACAGCTATAATCCGGAATATGTTGTAATGCTTTCCGGCGACCATATTTATAAGATGGATTACAACGCTATGCTGCAGTTCCATAAGGAAAAGAATGCGGTAGCTACAATTGCCGTTCAGGACGTTGCCCTTGAGGAGGCATCCCGTTTCGGTATCATGATTACCGATGAGGACAGCAATATTATCGACTTTGAGGAAAAGCCGAAGAATCCTCGTTCTACCTTTGCGTCTATGGGTATATACATATTCACATGGAGCAAGCTCAGACAGTACCTTATCGACAACGAGAACAATCCCGATGAGGATAAGGATTTCGGAAAGGCTATTATACCGAATATGCTTGCAGCGGGCGAAAAGATGGTTGCATACACCTTTGACGGCTACTGGAAGGATGTAGGAACTCTCGATTCTCTTTGGGAGGCAAATATGGATTTGCTTAATCCCAATATTCCTATCGACCTCTATGACCCCGACTGGAAGATGTATTCCAGAAATCCCGTTCTCCCGCCCCAGTATATCGGCAATGAGGCTCAGGTTGAGGACTCCATGATTGCCGAGGGCTGCTGCATAGACGGAAAGATCGATTTCTCCGTTATTTACGAGGGCGTTACCGTAGAGGAGGGCGCAACCGTTACCGATTCCATAATTATGCCCGGCTCGGTTATAAAGAAGGGTGCTGTGGTTGAATATGCCATAGTGGGCGAGAACTCGGTTGTAGGCAGCGGCGCGCATATCGGTGCAAGACCGGAGGGCTTTGACAACCGTGACGATTGGGGAATTGCCGTTGTAGGTCACAGAATCAATATTTCCGATAATGCTGTGGTCGCTCCCAAGCAGATTATTTCGGAAGATATGTAACAGCGGGAGGATATGGAAATGAGTTTGAATAAAAAGGTACTTGGAATTATTTTTGCCAATATGCATGAAAATACGGTAAGCGAGCTTACCCGTGAAAGAACTATGGGCTCCGTTATGTTCGGCGGACGCTACAGACTTATTGATTTCACCCTTTCCAATATGTCCAACAGCGGTATCGATGAGGTGGGAGTTATCACAAAGTCCAACTATCAGTCGCTCCTTGACCATTTGGGAAGCGGACGTGAGTGGGATCTTGCCAGAAAGAACAGTGGTCTGCACCTGCTGCCGCCATTCAGCAATACCTCAAACGGTATGTACAGAGGCAGACTCGAAGCACTGTACGGTATTTGGGATTTCATGAAGGTATCCGATGCGGATTATGTGATTATGTCCGACTGCGACGTTGTTGCAACTATGGACTATAACCCCGCTTTGGAGCAGCATATAGCTACGGGTGCGGATATAACCGTTATCTATGCGCAGGAAAAGCTCACCCTTGAATCCGCTGCCCACTCTACCGTTTTGGGTATCGATACCGAGGGCAGAGTGAACAATGTATATATTCGTCCCGCTATAAGCGGCGAGTGCGATATTTCCCTTAATCAGTACATACTCTCCAAGGAGTTTTTGAAAAATCTCGTTGCCGATGCCAAGGCAAAGGGCGTTTACAGCTTTGAGGAGAGCATTCTCCAGGGTAAGTGCCGCGAGTTCAAGATAATGGGCTACAAGCACGAGGGATATTTCTCAAAGATAACCTCCATTAAGTCCTACTATGACGCTAATATGGTGCTGCTTAATTCCGATAACAGAAACAGACTGTTCCCCGAAAGCGCACCGGTTTATACCAAGATTAAGGATAATCCTCCGGCTAAATTCGCTATCGGTGCAAAGGTTAAAAACTCCCTTATTGCAGATGGCTGTATCATTGAGGGTACCGTTGAAAATTCCATTCTGTTCAGAGGCGCAAAGGTAGGTAAGGGCTCTGTTGTCAAGGATTCCATTATCATGCAGGACAGCGTAATAGGCAAGAATTGCCATGTTAGCTGTATCATCACCGATAAGATCGTTAATATTTCCGATCAGAAAATTCTTACAGGCTCGGCTAACTACCCGATTTACATCGGCAAGGGCGCACAGATTTAAGGCAAGTACAAAGGCGGTCGGCTGCCGCTGACTGCCTTTTTGTGATAGAGTAAATACGGAGGTGACGATTTATGAGAATATTGTATACAGCTTCGGAGGCTGTTCCCTATGCCGCATCGGGAGGACTTGCGGACGTTATAGGCTCTCTCCCCGCCGCAGTTGCAAAGGCAGGTCACGATTGCAGAGTGGTATTGCCCCTTTATAAAAGCGTAAGCGCAGAGCTAAGACAGGAGCTTACCTTTCTTTTCAATTTTACCGTGGACGTTGGCTGGAGAAAGCAGTATTGCGGCGTTTTTGAGGGAAAATCCAAGGGCGTAACCTACTATCTGCTTGATAATGAATACTATTTCAACAGGGACGGTCTTTACGGATTTTACGATGACTGTGAGAGATTTGTTTTCCTTTCCCGCGCGGTGTTGGAGCTTATAGGGCATTTGGACGACTGGAAACCGCAGGTAATTAACTGCAATGACTGGCAGACGGCTCTTGTGCCCGTTTATTATCAGATTTACTATAAATACCAGTTCGGCTATGAGGACATAAAAACCGTGTTTACCATACACAGTATCCAATATCAGGGTAAGTACGGAATGGACGTTCTTAACGATGTTATGGGAATACCCCTTTATCATGCAAATTTGCTGGAATATGACGGTTCAATCAATCTGTTAAAGGGCGCATTTGAAACGGCGGATAAAATAACCACCGTGTCGCCCAGCTATGCAAAGGAAATTCTTGACCCATGGTATTCCTACGGCTTGGACAGATCCCTTGTTCACAAGCAGTATAAGCTGACGGGATTTCTTAACGGAATAGATACGGAGCTTTACAACCCTCAAAAGGACAAGCTTATCGCAAAAAACTATTCGGCAAAAAGGCTTGCGGGCAAGGGTGAATGTAAAAAAGCCCTTATTGCCGAGCTTGGACTGGCAGAGGGCGATGCTCCGATTATAGGCATAATCACCAGGTTTGTTTCCCACAAGGGAATTGACCTCATCCGCTATGTTTTTGAGGAAATGGTAGGCTTAGGCTTCAGGTTTGCGATTTTAGGCGCGGGAGAAAAGATTTACGAGGACTTTTTCAGGGAAATGTCCCTGCGCTATCCCGACAGCGTAAGCACTACCCTTGGGTTTAATTCGCAGCTTGCAAGGAGGATTTACGCAGGTGCGGACATATTCCTTATGCCGTCACAGAGTGAGCCATGCGGTCTGGCACAGATGATAGCCATGCGCTACGGCACAGTGCCCATTGTCCGTGAAACGGGAGGATTGAGGGACAGCGTAAAGGACTGCGGCGGTGAAAACGGCAACGGATTTACCTTTAAAACCTACAATGCCAACGATATGCTTGATGCGGTAAAGCGTGCTAAGGATAAATACGAAAATAAGACCGAATGGAAAAAGCTTGTTACAGCCGCTATGCAGGCGGATTTCAGCTGGGACAGCTCCGCACAGCTTTATATAGGACTTTATAAAGAGCTTGCGCCCGATGACGAAACGGAATAAGTGAATAAACAGATAACCGATGGGATAAATTGACCCCAAAAAGTTAG
>MSHL01000032.1 GCA_001941135.1 Ruminococcus sp. Zagget11 | reverse complement strand
GTAGAACACTTCATTTCGGAGCTTCACGCATATATCGAGTGGTACAATACAAAGCGCATCAAGTTAAAACTGGATGGTATGTCGCCTGTTGAATACAGACATTCAGCTGCATAACAAAAGCGACCAAGATTACTCTTAGTCGCTTTCCATAAATCCTATTTGAAATCTTTGTCAAACTTTTTGGGGTCAATTTAAAACCTCGGTGCTTACTGTTTACTTTTTATCCCCTTTTACCCACTGTTCAAGGCTAATCGTTAATGGCAGAATTAACCGTGTTTTTCAGCCTTAAAGCCAAAGGCGTTGTCCCTGCGCCTGCTCTTTGGATAAAGTAGAGGAATACCAAATTCTCCGTTCTGTCCGCCATAAAGAAGTTACCTGTCCAGCCGCCCCAGCCAAATTCGCCGAGGGAAGCATTGCAGGCGGCATTTGACCTGTTTTCAAGGATACGCATGAGATTTCCGTAGCCGTATCCCCTCATGCTGTCCCATTCAAGTGAAGCCTTTTGCTTTTCGGTAAGCATATTTTCCGTCATAAAATCAACGGTCTTTCTCCCAAGAATACGCACTCCCTCAAGCTCACCGCCATTTGCCAGCATCATGCCGAAGCGTCCGTAATCGGCAATAGTGGAAACAAGTCCCGCTCCGCCCGATTCAAATGAGGGCGGCGTTCTGTATTCCGTAAGGCAAAGCTGTGGCTCGGTAAAGGGCGCAAGACACCCTTGCTTATCATCATAATAATAGCAGGTGGCAAGCCTGTCATACTTCTCCGCAGGAATATAAAAGCCCGTGTCCTTCATGCCAAGGGGTGCAAATATTTCCTTTTCCATAAACTCGGACAGCTTCATTCCGGAACAAACCTCGATTACAGCGCCCATTATATCCGCAGATGCGCCGTACATCCACCGTTCTCCGGGAGTAAATGCAAGGGGAATTTTACCCATTTCCAGTGCAAAATCGTGGGTGGAAAGGCTATATCCCTTTTCCGCCTGTTCGGTGGAAACTCTCCACCAAACCTCCCCCATTTTCCGTCCCGCAGGTGAATCCTCGGGATAGCATATACCCGAGGTCATGGACATCAGATCCTTGAGCAGAATATCCCTGTCAGCGGGGCGAGTACCCTTTTCGTCCAAAACCTGTGGATTTTCAAAGGTGGGAAGATACCATTTAAGGGGGTCGTTAAAGCTGATTTTCCCCTGCTCCATAAGTATCATTGCCGCACAGGCAGTAACAGGCTTTGTCATGGAGAACATACGGAACATGGTATTGTCCGACATAGGAACGCCCTTTTCCTTGTCCGCATAGCCGAAATTCCCGTTATATACCTGCTTTCCCTTATGGAAAACGGCAACACTTGCGCCTGCTATTCCTCCCCCGTCAATATCGTCGCTTACCATCTTCGCTATTCTGTCAAAATTTTCATACATACCGTTCACTCCTTAAAACTTTCTTTTACGTCTGACCTTTCTCCGTTTCTTTTTCTTCTTACCCGACAGGGCGTAAATTATTATATAGAGAATTATCAGTCCTATCGCTATACCCACAGCGGCTATAAACCACTTTGAGGAGAGGAATTTCTTTGCCTTATCTATGTTGTACTGCATAAGGGAAATTTCAACGTCCGTCTGTGCCACCAAATCAACGGTACAGACCTCCTCTCCCGAAAGGCTGAGGGTATACGTTCCGAACTTCTGTCCCGCTGTAACAGGTGCGGTAACAGTGCCGTCCTCGTTAAGGTATTCCTCATCTATGGTAATAGTTTCCTTTAAACGTGTTGTATCAACAGTGGTATTCCAAATCGTGCTGTAATCGCTGCCCGTGACAAGGCGCACAAAGTCACTGTCCTGACCAAACTTCACCTGAAGCTCGGAAACCTCCTTGCCGCCGGCAACAATCTGCTTGTATTCCAGCTTTTCAAAAGCCCATTCATACAGGTTTTTATGGTCGTCATAAACGCTGTAGGTCACGTTTCCGTCATCGTCATACTGGGGCGCACCCAATGTTACAAGAAGATAATTATTTCCGTCCCTTGAACCCATGGTGCAAAGGTTTCTTCCCGATTCATCGAGAGTACCTGTCTTTATGCCCTTTGCGTACTGGTAGTAGTAGCTGCTTGAACGGAGTAGCATATTATTGGTGTGGTAAATATGCGCCCAGCCCTCCTCGTGGTAGTTGGTTGCGGACATTTCATACTCGGTTGTGCAGGCCATTTCCACAAACGTTGGATAATTGTCTATGGCATATTTCGCTATAAGCGCCATATCGTTGGCATTGGTATACTGTTCATCGTCATAAAGCCCGTGGGGATTGACGAAATTTGTACCTGTACAGCCTATTTCAGCGGCTTTCTCGTTCATCATATCTACAAAATTGCTTATACTCTCCCCGCCCACATAGTAGGCAAGTATTCCCGCCGATTCACAGGCGGATCTCATAAGCATGGAATACATAAGATCCTTGGCGGAGGTTATTTCACCCCTTGAAAGCCCCACCGCAGAGGCATTCTGACCGTAAAGCTCGTCAAAAACCACAAGTGGCGCTTCTATGTAGGTGTTCTCCAAATCGCTTATATTATCCAAAACCACTATTGCGGTCATTATCTTTGTAAGGGAAGCGGGGTACATCTTTTTGTCGGCGTTTTTGGAGTAAACCACCACGTCCTTGTCAAGGTTTATCATAACAGCGGCTTCGCTGGAAATGGTAAAGCCCGGTGTAAAGGTAACGGCGGACGCATTCACTCCGCCAAATACGGTCAACAGTGAAACCGCAGTCATCACCGCACACACCGCCAAAGCAGCCATTCGTATTTTTATATTAAATCTATTTATCATAGTATGCCGTTCCTTTCATCGCCGCAAAGCAAGAATATGCTACACACATACAATTATAACAAATTTCCCACTCCATTAAAACTGTTATTTTTCACAGGATTACATATATATTTTTAGCTATTTAAACAATAAAGATTACCCCGAAAATAAAAAAGGGAAAGAGGATTGCTCCGCTTTCCCAATATTATGTATTTTGCTTAGCTTACAGTCCTATAACCGAAAGTCCGTCAGGGAAAAGGGTTATAAGAAACTGTGACACAAGTACGACAGCTATAAGGGCAATGGGGTATGCAGCCGCATACGCTGTGGCAACATCGTCCGTCTTTGCAACGTTTATAAGCGTGCCGAGGGCAGGCGTTGATGTCATACCACCTGTAATTCCGCCCAGAGTGTTAAAGAGAGGCAGCTTGATAACGTACTTTGCGATGATAAAGCCTATTATCATAGGAACAAGGGTCATAAGCACGCCAAAGAGGAAGTATCTCGGCTCAAAGTATGCAATAAAGCTTGCACCGCCGGGAATACCCGCGCCGATAAGGAACGCCATAAGTCCGAATTCACGGAAGATTTCCAGTACTCTCTTGTCGGGACGCATATTCAGCGCACCGAAATGTCCGAAGTGTGCAACCACCAGTGACGAAAGCAGGCAGCCGCCCGTTGTACCCAGGGTAAATGTGGAGCTGCCCATAGGAATCTTAATTCCGCCCACAAGCATACCGATTACAACGGCAATTGCAAAGGAGGCAAGTCCGAATCCGTCCACATCGAAGCGCTTCTTTCCGCTGTCAGTCTTGGCACCTGTATCAACGGAGGAAATTTTCTTTCTTTCCTCGTCCATATCAGCCTTGAGGATTTTCGGTATAAGCTGTACGAAAAGAACCACGCCCACAACGCCGAAAAGGTAAGCGATACCGTGACCTACCGTAACCACGTCCTCGAAGGAGGATATGATGTTCTTGGAAGCTTCCTCGGCTGTGATACCGTTTGCGGAGGCATAGCTGATAACATCGGCAGAGCTTGCGGAATAAACCGTGCTAAGCGTGTCCTTTGCAGCGGAAAAGGCAGGTGTGGAGGTAAGGGCACCGGAAAGGATTCCCACCGCCATAGCAGTTCCGCAGCCCAGTACCTTTATGCAGAAAAGTGCGGTCAAACCGCCGAGAATAATTATTATCAGGGACAAAAGAGCATATGACTTGAAGTTCTTTTTAAGGCTTGAAAAGAAGTTGGGTCCTGCTATAAAGCCAACAGATGTAACAAAGAGAATAAGCCCTAAGTTTTCTATAATTTTAAGGTAATTTTTGGAGAGTGATGTAGTTGTGCCTGCAATATTTGAAACAATTGCACCGGATTCGGCATCATTTGTGAAAAGCAGCGCGCCCACAAGCAATGCTACGATAAATACTCCGGCTGTACCGAGAGAAACGCCCTTTATGGTAATGCGGCCTAAGAGATAACCCAGTGCGGCTACCACAAAGACAATGAGCATCAGAAAGGTAATGCCCGTAACGGACAAAACTCCGCCAAATAGATTCATAAAAAATAACCTCCCATAATCAGCAGTAAGCAAGCGACAAGGAAAAAATTCACTGCCGC
Organism: Ruminococcus sp. Zagget11; assembly: GCA_001941135.1. Classification (GTDB taxonomy): domain Bacteria; phylum Bacillota; class Clostridia; order Oscillospirales; family Ruminococcaceae; genus Huintestinicola. The sequence goes on along the minus strand of MSHL01000032.1, from coordinate 19,360 downwards.
CTGTTACTAAATTTGCTTTAAGGAAAATCAGTTTGCTCTGCGTGCATAATCGGGGAGCAGCTTAGGCGATACCACATCGGTTTCGATACCCGCGGACTTCATCTCGTCTGCAAAGCTGTTTACATGATCGAGGGTCAGCTTGCCGACCTTAACGTCCTTGTACTTAGCGGCAACGCTTCTTCCTGCGTTTCTGCCGAATACGATAACGTCAAGGAGGGAGTTACCCATAAGTCTGTTTCTTCCGTGGATACCGCCGACAGCCTCGCCTGCAACAAAGAGGTTCTCAACACCTGACATACCGTCGTCGGTAATGTCGATACCGCCGTTCTGGTAGTGAAGTGTGGGATAAACAATAATCGGCTCCTTGCGGATATCGATACCGTATTCCATAAACATTCTCAGCATTGCAGGGATTCTCTTTTCGATAGTTCCCTCGCCGTTTTTCAGCTCAATCATAGGTGTGTCAAGCCATACGCCCTGACCGTCGCCAGTGGAAATGCCCTTGTTTCTCGCCTTGCACTCTCTGATGATTGAGGATGCGCATACATCTCTTGTTTCCAGGGGGTGCATGAATACCTCGCCGTCACAGTTTACAAGCTTTGCGCCCAGTGAACGAACCTTCTCGGTAACAAGCGCACCGAAAATCTGCTCGGGGAAAGCTGCACCTGTGGGGTGGTACTGGAGTGAATCAGCATAAAGAAGCTTTGCGCCTGCTCTGTAAGCAAGGACAAGTCCGTCTGCAGTAGCGCCGTAGTGGTTTGATGTGGGGAAGCCTTGGTAATGAAGTCTGCCCGCACCGCCTGTAGCAATTACAACGGTCTTTGCACGTGCAACCATAATTTCCTTGGTTTCCATATTCATCAGGACTGCTCCGGCAGCCTTGCCCTCATCGTCCTTGATAATCTCGATAGCCGCTGTAAAGTCAACAACGGGGATCTGTCTGTTAAGAACCTCGTCACGGAGGGTTCTCATTATCTCCGCACCTGAGTAATCCTTACAAGCGTGCATTCTCTTTCTTGATGTACCGCCGCCGTGGGTGGTAATCATTGTTCCGTCGGGCGCTTTATCAAACTCAACGCCCAGCTCGTTAAGCCACTTGATAGCATCGGGAGCTTCGGTAACAAGCTTGTAAACAAGCTCGTGCTTTGCGGCAAAGTGACCGCCGCCGTAAGCGTCAATGTAGTGAATTGCAGGTGAATCGTTGGGCTTATCGGCAGCCTGTATACCGCCCTCAGCCATCATGGTATTGGCATCGCCTATACGCAGCTTGGTAACGATCATTACGTTTGCGCCGCCGTTGTGCGCCTCGATCGCAGCGGAAGATCCTGCTCCGCCGCCGCCGATTACAAGCACGTCAACATCGTATGTGGGGTGCTCCAAATCAATCTTAGCGGGATCTATGCGGCTGTTTGCCTGCAAAAGTGCGGCAAGCTCGTGGGGAACCTTATCGCCCTTATTGGGACCTATTTTAAGAACCTCAAACTCCGATTCAATGTGGTCGGGGTGATATGTAGCGAGGATTTCCTCTTTCTGCTCCGCTGTCATTCTCTGCGGCTCATAAGCGGCATTTTCAGCCCTTTTTGCTTCAACCTTTTTGATTGACGCAAGCATTTCTTCATTAGTATACATTTGCGGCTCCTCCCTTACTTTTCAATATCTCTGTTATTGTAGCGCTCTTTAAGCTGATCGTTGGATTCAGCCATAAGAGTATCGAGAAATTCCTTGAAATCGCCGTTGTGTATTTCCTTAACCCTATCCTCAAGGTGCTGAGTCTTGGGTGCAAGGTACTTGCCGTTGATACGTCTTGCAAGCATAGCAACCTGTGGGTGGGAAATGCCTGCGGGACATCTGGAGGAACATACACCGCACATTACGCAGTCAAAGGATTCATCCGCACAGTGTGCGAAATCGCCTCTCTGAGCATAAGCTATGTACTGCATAACATTCAGCTTCTGGGTACAAGCCTTTGTGCAGGCGTTGCAGCCCACGCAGCTGTATATCTCGGGATAAAGCTGCATCATTACAGCCTGGGTAGTGGGTATGTTGTTTATATCATAAATTTGCTTTACAAGGGGGAAGAAAGGAAGTGTAGCGATATACATATCCTCCTGAACCTGTGTCTGACATGCAAGACAGGTTTTAAGCTCCGGATCTCCCTTTATTCTGTAAATTGTTGCGCAAGCTCCGCAAAAGCCGTTACGACAGCCACAGCCTCTGATAAGCTGATAACCGGAATACTCCATAGCCTTCATAATAGTGAGGCTGGATGGCACGGAATACTTCTTGCCAAACAGATAGATGTTTACCATATTTTCCATCATGATTACTCTCCTTATCAATATTCACTGGGAAGCTCGCTGAGCTGGTCGAAGCTGAAAACAGGGCCGTCCTTGCAGACATACTTGTTTCCGATATTACATCTGCCGCACTTGCCTATGGCGCACTTCATGCGCAGCTCCATTGTTGTGAAAACCTGAGTTTCCTTAAAGCCAAGCTCTTTAAGACCTGCAAGGGTAAACTTAATCATGACCGGAGGTCCGCACATGAGAACGGTTTTTCCAAGGTCGGGGGTAAGCTCCTTAACATAATTGGGAACAAATCCTACGTGACCGTCCCAGCCCTCCTGCTCACGGTCTATAGTGAGGTATACGTCAAAGTCAGGGGTAGCCATCCACTCGTCAAGTATCTCCTTGTAGTCGACAAGATCGTCCTTTGAACGAGAGCCGTAAACTATCTGAACCTTGCCGTAGTTCTCTCTCTTATCTCTTACATAATTGATAACGGAGCGCAGAGGTGCAAGACCGATTCCTCCGGCAACAAAGAGCAGATCCTTTCCCTTGAGCTTTTCGGGATCCTCCACAGGGAAACCGTTTCCGTAAGGGCCTCTTACGGTTATCTGCTGACCCTCCTCAAGGGCATGAAGAACAGTGGTAAGGCATCCGCACCGCTTGATGGAAAACTCCATAAACTCGGTATTTGTAGGGGAAGAGGTTATGGAAAACATACCCTCGCCCACACCGGGAACGGAAACCATGGCGCATTGCCCGGGAATATGCTCAAAAAGCTTCTTGCCGTCTGTTCCCACTACTCGGAAAGTCTTTACATCGGGCGTATCTATTCTGATGTCGGTTATAACGCCAACCTTTGGTATCAATGTTTCGTTAAGCATATCACTGCACCTCCCCAAAGGTCTTGATGACCTTAACAATATTCATCGAGATAGGACATCTGGAAATACAGCGTCCGCATCCCACACAGCCGAATTCTTCGTTGTTGTTATCGGGGAAATAAACCAGCTTATGCATAAAACGCTGTCTGAAACGCTCCACCTGGGAGGTACGGGGATTTCCGCCCGCCGTCTTGGTGAAATCGGAATACATACAGCTGTCCCATGTACGGTAACGCTTAATTCCGCAGCCTGTGTCGTAATCCTTTATATCATAGCACTGGCAGGTGGGGCAGACAAAGGTACAGGTACCGCAGCCAATGCAGGCCTCGGACAGCTTTTTCCAGTGGTCGCTGTTGAATATTTCAAGCAGGGTATTCTTTCTGAAATAGCTTGTATCGATGTCGTTAAAGGGCAGCCTTGACATAATCTCGGCAGTAGCCTTTTTCTGTGCCTCGACAGCCTCATCGGAGGATTCCTCCAGCAGAGAGCTTACAAGAGAAATGAATTTCTCGCCCTTTTCGGTATTAGCGGTGATATAGAGGTAACCGTCCGCAATCCAGCAAGCGGCATCTCCCTCCGGGGAAGCGGCGTCAATTCCGAAAACACCGCAGAAGCAGGTTTCTTCAGGCTCTGTGCAGGCAAGGGTAACAACCGTGCCATGCTCCCGTCTTGTGGCATAGTATGAATCAACGGGGTCAACCAGGAAAACCTTATCCAGTATGGTAAAGCTTCTTGTATCGCAGGCGCGAACGCCGAATACCACAAAATCCTCGGACTCGGTTCTGTTGTCGATTATCTCGATTTCCTTGTCCTTTTTATTGAAGTCGCAAAGGTTTGTGGTCTGGGGGAAGAAGAAATCCTTGGCACTTCTTACGGTATTAAGGGCATTGCTGAGCTTGATGCCCTCCTCCCACTTGGTGTAATGGGCTCTTGAATCCTTGCCGTCAGCGGGAATGTAAAGGGTCTGTGCCGCAGAAACCATTGCGAAAAGCTCGTCTAACCTTTCAACAGGAAGTCTGAACATTATTCATTACCTCCTCTGCTGTATACAATGCTCGGCTCGCAGTCGCCGAAGGTGTAGTCGTTAAGGGGAGCCTTGGATATGGTATCTGCGCCCGCCTGGAAATCTCCGTAAAACTTGTTTATATCCTTGATATACTTGCGGTTAAGCAGGTGGAGGGGAATGTTCTGAGGACATACTCTCGTACATTCGCCGCAGTCGGTGCATCTTCCCGTAACATGGAATGCTCTTATGATGTGGAACATATTCTCCTCAAAGCTGTCAGCCGCCGCTTTCTGGGCAATGCCGGAATCGGGATTATCGAAAACACAGCTTTCGCAGGTACAAGCGGGACATACGTTACGACAGGCATTGCAGCGAATGCAGCGTGAAAGCTCCCCTCTCCAGAACTCGTATCTTTCATCGGGGGTCATAGCCTCAAGCTTTTCCACAACCTCAAAGCGCTTGGATTCCTCGTCAACCTCGCCGTCATTGCCGATAAGCTCGTCATAAGCAACGTGCTTCTTGCTCTTGCAGGTTGCGCACTTTGTGCCCAGCGTTTCGCTCTTGGGGAGAACCTTATTGCCGTAGAGGGTATGTATTGTAACGTTTTCGCCGTCACTTTCCATAGAGGTAATACCCTTTATGCCCTTGAGCTTGACGGTTTCCGCGTCAACCTTGCCGGTACACTCAACGCCGATTACATAAACGTTTTCCCTTAAAATTCTATGCTCCTTAACAAGCTGATTAAAGCTGTAGGTATCGCAGGGCTTGAGGAAAACAAGCAGCTTTCCCTCCTTGCGTGATTCCTTAACAAGATACTTGGAAAGGTTCGGCGCACAGAAATCATTATATACAAAGTCTGCGTCAAGCTCCTCGGCGGAGGTGAAAACGGCAGGCGTGGTATCAAAGGAAAACTCGCCTGTTTTCCAACCCGCAACACGGTTTACCGTACCGTCCGCAAGCAGCTCTTTTGCACGATTTATTACTGCTTCTTGCATCGTAAATCCTCCAATCTCTTATTTTCGCCGAGCTTTGTAACGGTTTCGACGAATTCGTTCATGGTGGCTGCAAACTTTGCGCCCTCGGCAGCGGATACCCACTCTACCCTTGTACGCTCTTTCTCAATTCCGAGAAAATCAAGCATGGAGAAAAGCAGGGTCATTCTGCGTCTTGCAAAGTAGTTACCCGAGGTGTAATGGCAGTCGCCGGGGTGACATCCGCACATTATAACACCGTCTGCGCCCCTCTGGAATGCCCTGAGTATAAACATGGGATTTACACGGCAGGAGCAGGGAACTCTGATTATCTTGACATCAGCGGGGTAATTCATTCTGTTTGTACCCGCCAAATCCGCACCGGCATATGAACACCAGTTGCAGCAGAATGCAACGATCAGAGGTCTGAATTCTTTATTTTCATTTACTTGCATATTGCGTCTACCTCCGCCATTATCTGTTTATTGGAGAAACCGAATAGATCCATAGCGCCCGACGGACAAGCAACGGTACAAGCACCGCAGCCCTGACACACAGCGGGATTAACCAACGCCACACGTCTGATTGCCACGGTTCTGTCAGGCATTCTGAATTCCTTGTCCGAATAGGTAATAGCACCGTAGGGACATACCTTTTCGCAGGCAGAACAGCCGTTACAGAGATTTTCGTTGGAATGTGCAACGCAGGGGTTGCAGGTGAGCTTATCCTTTGCAAGCAGTCCGATAACCTTTGCGGCACAAGCGCTGGCTTGGGCAACGGTTTCGGGAATATCCTTAGGACCCTGGCAGACACCGGAAAGGAACACGCCGGCTGTGGGGCTTTCCACAGGACGAAGCTTGGGGTGCGCCTCGGTAAAGAAGTCATTGGTATCCATGCTTGCGGTAAGCATTGTAGCAACGGATCTTGCAGACTTATCAGGCTCAATTGCCGCCGCAAGAACCACCAAATCAGCCTCGATATGAAGCTGCTCGTTGGCAATAAGGTCGGAAGCCTGAACCATAAGCTTTCCGTCTGCACGGGGCGATACCTTACCGACCATTCCCTTTATGTAGTGAACGCCGTATTCCTCAACTGCTCTGCGGTAGAACTCATCAAAATTCTTACCGGGTGTACGAACATCGATATAGAATACATAAACGTCGGTATCGGGGTATTTATCCCTTGTAAGCATTGCGTGCTTTGCGGTGTACATACAGCAAATCTTGGAGCAGTACGGCTTTCCGCATCCGCTTGTATCTCTTGACCCTACGCACTGTACAAAAACAATGGTGTGGGGGTGCTGACCGTCCGAGGGACGGAGAAGCTGACCGCTTGTGGGTCCCGCGGCATTGGTAAGTCTTTCAAACTCAAGAGAGGTGATAACGTCCTTGCTCTGCGAATAAGCAAACTCATCGTAATTTTCAAGGGAAATGGGATTATATCCGGTTGCCGCTACAATAGCGCCGTATTCTCTCTCCACATACTCGTCCTGCTGCTTGTAGTCGATTGCCCCTGCTGTACAAACCTTTGCGCAGACACCGCACTTGCCCTTTTTCAGCATATTACAGTAATCCGCATCAATGGTAGCAACCTTGGGGACAGCCTGTGCAAAGGGAATATAGATGGCACGGCGGTTGTTCATACCCAAGTTGAACTCGTTGGGAACGTTCTTCATAGGACATTTCTCTGTGCAAACTCCACATCCGGTACACTTGGCGGCATCTACATATCTTGCCTTTTTCTTGATTTTAGCTGTGAAATTTCCCACAAATCCGCTTACCGACTCAACCTCGCTGTAGGAGTAGATATTGATCTTCTCGTTCTGAGCGCAGTCAACCATCTTAGGTGTGAGTATGCAGGCAGCGCAGTCCAGTGTGGGGAATGTTTTATCTATCTGGGTCATCTTACCGCCGATAGTGGAATTTTTCTCAACTATATCCACCTCAAAGCCTGCCTCGGCAATATCAAGGGCTGTCTGTATTCCGGCAATTCCTCCGCCGATAACCAGCGCTCTCTTTGTAACGGGGCTTTCCATAGATGTGAGGGGTGTGTTGAGCGTAACCTTGGCAATAGCGGTTCTGCCCAGTATAATAGCCTTTTCGGTAGCAGTAGCCTTGTCCTTATGTATCCATGAGCACTGCTCTCTTATGTTAGCGATTTCAACCATATAGGGGTTGATACCGGCAGCGGCGGCTGTTCTCCTGAATGTAGTCTCGTGCATACGAGGTGAACATGAACAGATTACCACTCCCGTCAGCTTAAGATTTTTTATAGCGTCCTTGATAAGCGTCTGACCTGCTTCGGAGCACATATATTGATACTCAACGGAGGAAACGACGCCCGGCTCTTTGCCTAAAGCCTCGGCAACCGCTTTTACATCAACGGTACCGGCAATATTAGTACCGCAGTGGCATACAAATACGCCTATTCTATGCATTACCAATTCTCCTCCCTAATTATTTGCTGTATTTGCGGAACGCACTGACAAACGCCTGCTGTGGAATATCCTCGTCCAATACATCGGGTACTTGAGAAGCCTTCAGGTGATTTTGACCCTTTTGCCTGATAACCGCAAGCCTTACCGCTTCCACAACCTTTGCAGGCTCTACGCCTCTGGGGCAGCGATCCGCACAGGCAAAGCAGGAGAGGCACTTGTAAATGGACTTTGAATTCATCAGCGGCTCAATGTTGCCTGTTTCCACCATATAAACAAACTGGTGAGGGTGATATTCCATCTCATCATAGTTAGGGCAAGTGCCGGAGCATTTACCGCAGCGCATACATTTGCGCACGTCAACACCGCTTATACGCAGTATTTCTTCTCTTTTATCCATGATGTTATCCCTCCTATTCCTTAACACCGAGTGCCTCTGCAAGCAGCTCTGTGAAATATTTTACGGGAACAGTTTCGTTCTTCAGGTTATACATACAAAGGGGACAGGCTGTAACCATAAGCTCCGCACCGAAATCCGCAGCACTGCCTACAACAGCGGCACTTCTCTTTGACGCGGTGTCCTTGTCCTCTATTCTGACATAGCCTCCGCAGCACTCGTTTCTAAGCGGATAAATAACGGGTTCTGCGCCTATTGCCCTGATAAAATCCTCCATAATCTTGGGATTTTCGGGGTTGTCCATCTGCATTACTTTTTTGGGTCTGAGAAGCAGACAGCCGTAATAGGGGGCGATTTTCTTTCCTGTAAGGGGATTTACCACCTTTTCCTTAATGGTATCAAATCCCACAACATCTCTGAGCACCTCAAGATAGTGGAGAACCTTGGTTTCTCCCCTGTACTCCTCGTCAAGCTTTAAGTAGTTGTTGGCACGCAGGGCAATATCCTCGTCCGTTGCCATGTCGTTATTAACCTGCTTGATTACATTATGACAGGCGGAACAAAGTGTAACAAGATCCCTGCCCTGTGCTTTTGCATCAGCCAATGCGCGGACAGATGAAAGCTTTGTGGCAATTTCATCCTTAGCCATAGGATAAACGCCGCCGCAGCACTGCCAGTTTTCAAGCTCTTCAAGGGTAAATCCCAGAGCCTCGGCAGATTTTCTGGCATATGTATCGAGATCCTTGGCCTTATTCTTTAAAGTACAGCCCGGAAAATAGCTATAAACCATAAATAAAATTCCTTTCTTCCGCATCAAGCGGCGGTTTTTCGCCGCTCGGTACAGATATTTTTATTATATCATCTGTTCGGGATGGAAAACTTCGTCGAATTTTTCCGCTGTCAGGAAGCCAAGCTCCACGCAAGCCTCTTTCAGGGAAATATTATCCTTGTAAGCCTTCTTTGCGGTTTTAGCGGCATTCTCGTAGCCTATGTAGGGATTGAGAGCCGTAACAAGCATAAGGGAATTGTGAAGATTGTGGTTCATCTTCTCCTTATTCGCGGTAATGCCCACCGCACAGTTCTTGTTAAAGGAGGTAATGCAGTCTGCCAGCAAACGTGCGGACTGGAGGAAGTTGTATATGCACACCGGCATAAATACATTCAGCTCAAAATTACCCTGACTTGCAGCCATTCCCACAGCCACATCATTGCCCATAACCTGTACGGCAACCATAGTAACAGCCTCACACTGGGTGGGGTTTACCTTGCCCGGCATAATGGACGATCCCGGCTCGTTTTCGGGAATCTTTATCTCGCCGAGTCCGACTCTCGGACCGCTTGCCAGCCATCTTACATCGTTGGCAATCTTCATCATATCGGCGGCAAGCGCTTTCAAAGCACCGTGGGCGAACACAACTTCGTCCTTTGAGGTAAGTGCATGGAACTTGTTGGGAGCAGTTTTGAATTCCTTTCCCGTGAGGACGGAAACATATCTTGCCACCTCAACGTCAAAGCCCTTGGGGGTATTAAGACCTGTACCCACAGCCGTTCCGCCGAGAGCCAACTCCTTAAGCTCGGGAAGCGCGATTTCAAGCAGTTTCTTGTCCTTTTCAAGGGATGTTCTCCAGCCGCTAATCTCCTGTGCAAAATCAATGGGAGTAGCGTCCTGGAGGTGAGTTCTTCCGCTCTTTACCGTTCCTCTATTCTCCTCCTCAAGGCGTTTAAAGGTAGCCACAAGGGTATTGATTGCGGGAATAACCTTGTCCTCTATCGCCATAACCGCGGAAATATGCATCGCCGTAGGGAATGTGTCGTTGGAGGACTGGCTCATATTTATATCGTCATTGGGGTGAAGCAGCTTTTTGCCTGCAATTTCATTGCCCCTGTTGGCTATAACCTCGTTGGCATTCATATTGGACTGTGTGCCGCTTCCCGTCTGCCATACAACAAGCGGGAAATGGTCGTTAAGACTGCCTGATATAACCTCGTCGCAAGCTGCGGAAATTGCAGCCAGCTTTTCATCGGTCATCTTTTCGGGCTTAAGCTCATGGTTAGCCATAGCAGCCGCCTTTTTCAGGTAGCCGAATGCCATGGTAATTTCCCTGGGCATCGTTTCAAGTCCCACACCGATAAGGAAATTTTCCTTGCTTCTCTCGGTCTGGGCTGCCCAGTACCTGTCGGCGGGAACCTTGACCTCACCCATGGAATCGTGTTCAATACGATATTCCATTTGAATAACACTCCTTACTCTATGTAAATTGTCGCTTTCCGCCATCGGCAAAGGGAAATCGCCCTCCACCGCCGCGGTAATACCTTATATACTGTATATATACGCAAAAGCGAGGGGATTTATCCGCCTCATGCACGCATTGTCGGCGGCAGAAATAACACCTCTGCCGCCTGCTATGCTCTTTTGTTTTAATCAGAATTTAATTCCGTTGATAATGTTCTTAAGGCAATCGGCACTGTGTCTGAGCTTTGCTTCCTCCTCGGGAGTAAGAGGAACGGCAAGTCTGCTCTCTGCGCCGTCCTTGCCCACAACAACAAGTGTGCTTAGACATACATCGTCAATGCCGTACTCGCCGTTCATAAGGGTAGAAACGGTAAGAGTGGTATCGATTCTGCTGAAAATGCACTTGCATATATGACATACGGAAATAGCTATTGCATAGAAAGTAGCGCCCTTGTTTGCAATAATCTTTGCGCCCGACTTTCTTGTGTATTCCTCGATAGCCGCATAATCAACCTCAGGGCGCTTTTCAGCGGGCAGGCACTGAACATACTGCTCGATAGGGATATTGGAAATATTTGCAAGTGACCAAGGCACGAATGAAGAATCGCCATGCTCACCGAAAACACAAGCGTGAACATTTTGCTGGCTTATGCCAAAGGTTTCGGAAATGCGGGAACGAAGTCTTGCTGTATCAAGGGTAGTACCCGAACCCAGTATATGGTTAGCAGGAAGCCCCGAGGTCTTGAAGAACTGATAGGTAAGGATATCTATCGGGTTGCTTACAATGATATATATAGCATCGGGAGCATATTTCACAATGCTGGGGATAATGGACTTAGTGATATCGACATTTACCTGGGCAAGCTCCAAGCGTGACTGACCTGCCTTTCTGGGCATACCGGAGGTGAGTATAACAATATCGGAGTCCTTAGCGTCCGAATAATCACCTGCATAGATGGAAACAGGTGAACAGAAAGGAACGCCCTGAACTATGTCCATAGCCTCGCCCTGCGCCTTATTCTCGTTAATATCGATCAGCACTATCTCCGATGCAACGCCGTTGACAACCATAGTATAAGCAATAGTCGCACCAACGCTTCCCGCACCGATAATCGTAACCTTGTTACTCATAATCAAACTCCCGCTTTCTTTTTGATTTTTACCGGGAACATCGCTCCCGTTTTAAGGCAGCTTCTCACAACACACAACAGTATGCACACTGCTCCACTGTTATTCTATCATAAATTACAACAAAAATCAAGGGGAAAATATCAAATACCAAGTAATTTGTCAGAAAATTTACAAACGCTTTCACATACCGTACCTCTTTTTAGGTAAAATCATAAATTTTGTTGAATTTGCTTAAATATTTTCTTACCCAAAGTCAAAAATAGCAACAGTTAGCACAAACTAACCGGTTGGAAAACAGAAAACGGAGGATAGAGGGTGGAAATATTACCTTTTTGTTGAATTGAAAGCACTTCAAAGAAAATGTGGCGGGGGGGATTCTATCTATTAGAAGAAAGAATGATCCCACCATGCGGAACATGGTGGGATTGCGAAAGCATACATAATGCTTTCCATGGAATAATATGTTTGTTTTCGGCAAAATCTGCGATTTTGCGTGAACGCATTGCCGCTGCATTCGCAGCAGCTCGCGTTCACAGTGCCGCACTAAGTTACTTGTTCGGCTTGCTTGACTTTGTTCAATATCGCTTTAGTTGCTCGATTTTATTTAAAAGTGCGGCACTTTTACAAAAGCGTTAGCTTATTCTCCTATGTTTATTTGTGCCTACGGCACAAGTGGGCGTTGCCCACACCCACTTAAGGGCTACTCGCCCTTAAGAATCCTCGGCAGGACTGAAAGCCCTGCACCCAGTGCCTCCCGCCACCCTATATTGTCAGTTATTGCCCTGCTTTATTGACCGCCGCTAACTTTCGGTCAACACACTAACGCAATTTATTCCACCTCACCGCATTGCGCGGTGTTGCTTAGCAACACATGGCGGTTGAGCCGGTGGCTGCGGGGACACCCCGCCGGTGGGTGCGATCACTGACCGTTCGCCGTATACTCCACAATTCTCACGGACTCTATTACAACTTGGGTAAGGGGTTTGTCGTTTTCATCGGTTTCCACTTCGGCTATCGCCCTTACTACGTCCATTCCCTCGAAAACCTGTCCGAATACGGTGTAGCTGCCGTCAAGGTAGGGTGTGCCGCCCTTTTCCAAATAGGTTTCAATTACGTTATCGGGTAGGTCGTAGCCCGCTTCCGCAAAATCCTCGGCACTTTCCAGTCCTCCCGAAACATATCCGTCGGGGGTGTTTACTATATAAAACTGGCTGCCGTTTGTGGAGGTACTGCCGCTGTTGGCGTATGCGACTGCTCCGCTGAAATGGTACAGACCCTCGCCTATTCCTCCGTCAAAGCTGCCTCCCCACATACTGTTTCCGCCTGTGCCGTTGCCCTTGGGGTCGCCGCCTTGGTTCATAAATTCCTTTATAACACGATGGAAAATAAGCTCGTCATAGTAATTCATATTTGCAAGCCCTACAAAATTTTCCACAGCCTTCGGCACTGCGTCCGGGAAAAGCTTGATTTTTATTGTTCCGTAATCCTTTACCTCCATTACGGCTATCTGCTCTCCCTCCTGCGGCTCGATAAAGTTCAATATCTCCCCTGTCTGTGCGGCTTCCTCACCGCTGTCTGATTCGCTGTCCTCGGTCTGTGAAGAACAGCCTGTAAGGCAAAATCCCATTACTGCCATAGCTGAAAGTGCGGCTATTACACGTTTTAAAACACTTAACTTTAACATAGATTTTACATTTCCTTTCCAAAAAAGCGAGGTTATCATTCCTCGTCAATATTTGCGTGTTCGCCTACAACGGCAACCTTGAGCATATTGGTATTTCCCGCAATTCCAATGGGAACGCCTGCGGTAATTACCACGGTATTTCCGTTTTCCAGATAACCTGCCTCGACAGCCGCTTCAACTGCGCCGTCAAGCAGCTCGTCCGTGGTCTGCTTTTCTCCCATAAGCAGGGGAATAACTCCCCATGACAGGTTCATCTGTCGGCATACCGTACTGTCGGGAGTGCAGCTTATAATCGGACTTGCGGGGCGATACTTGGAAAGCTGCTTGGCTGTTCCTCCGGATTTGGTAACGGTGAGTATTGCCTTTGCATTAAGGTCGTGAGCTGTGGTGCAGGCAGCGTGGGATATTGCATTGGAAATGCACTTGTCCGCATCCTCGGGTCTTTGCCTGAAACGACCGATATAATTTATATCATTCTCGGTTGTGCTGGCAATCAGTGCCATAGTCTTGACAGCCTCAACAGGGTGCTTGCCCGCTGCGGTTTCTCCGCTCAGCATAATAGCCGATGTTCCGTCATAGATAGCGTTTGCCACGTCCGTTATTTCCGCTCTTGTGGGGCGAACGTTAGTAATCATGGATTCAAGCATTTGTGTTGCGGTAATAACCTGTTTTCCCGCATTGTAGCCCTTTCGGATAAGATCCTTTTGGATAGCGGGTATCTGCTCAAAGGGAATCTCAACGCCCATATCCCCTCTTGCCACCATTATTCCGTCCGATGCGGCTATAATTTCGTCTATATTCTTTACTCCGTCCATATTCTCGATTTTGGCGATAATCCTTGGGGTGTTCCAGCCAAGGCTCTTGATGAATTTACGGAGATAATCCACATCTGCGCCTGTCCTTACAAAGGAAGCGGCGATAAAGTCATAGCCCATTTTCGAGCCGAACTCCAAATCGTTCATATCCCTTTCGGAGAGATAGGGCATGGAAAGCTCCACACCGGGTACATTTATTCCCTTGTTGTCGGAAAGCTCTCCCCCGTGGATAACGGTTGTATATATTTCACTGCCCGAAACCTTGTCAACCCTAAGCTCCACAGCGCCATCGTTTATAAGAATGGAAACGCCTTTTTTCACATCGTGGGGCAAGCCCTTAAAGGAAATGGAGGCTATTTCGCTTGTGCAGACCGTGTCCTCTGTGGTGAGGGTGTATTTCTGTCCGTCCTCAAGGAAAACGTGTTCGCCGTTCTCAAATTTACCGATTCTTATTTCGGGACCCTTTGTGTCAAGCAGAGTAGCTATAGGCAGGGAAAGCTCCTCTCTCAGGCGGCAAACCTGCTCATAGCGCTGCCTGTGGGTTTCGTAATCCCCGTGGGAGAAGTTGAAACGTGCAACGTTCATTCCCGCAAGCATCATTTCTCTCATAATATCGTCACTGTCGGTAGCGGGACCCACAGTGCAGACAATCTTGGTTTTTCTCATATTCATAATTAATCGCTCTTTTCTATTGAATTTATTTAAACTGGAAAACCATATTCAAGCAAGGTTTCCGGGGCAATGTCGATATCATTGCCCCATACCGCCGTCCCATAGTCAATGTACACGCTCTTAAAAAGGTTTTCATCTTTAAGCGGCTTAAACACAGGCAAGTCAAGCAGCGGTTTAAAATCAAACCGTCGCCTTTCGCCATTGGTAAATGTCACCAACAATTCATAGTCTGCCAAAGCATTAACGGATTTTACATTTATCATTGCAGGCGGTTCACCCGCATATGCAACATTATCTATGATATACATAGTCGTTACCCCCCCTAGAGGATAGAGTGATTAGTGAGTAGTGGTTAGGGTACAAGACCCATTACTTTTTCTTTGAAACTCTTAAAATACGGTAACGAGTTCAGCTGCTTTCCCCTGAAATGCTGATTATAAAAAGCTCCCTTTTACTTGTGGGTTAAGGCTTTAAATACGGTAACGAGTACGTTTTCGGCAAAATCAAAGATTTTGCGTGGAAACATTGCCGTTGCATTCGCAACAGCTCGTTTCCACAAGTGCCGCACCAAATTACTCATTCGGCTTTCTTAACTGTGTTCGCTATCGCTCTAATTTCTTGATTCTCTTTACAGTGCGGCACTTTCACAAAACCCTTAGTTTACGCCCCTACGTTTATTTGTGCCTACGGCACAAGTGGGCGTTGCCCACACCCACCAAAGGCTACTCGCCTTTGGAAACTCGGCAGGGTTGAGAACCCTGCACCCATCGTCTTCCGCCGCCCTTCATTGTCCACTATCACCCTTCTATACTGACCGCCTGTCCACTATCCACTCTTTCTCTATTTTCAGAAATCCAAAAGGTGTGTCGCTACGGAAAAGTAGATCAGCGTTGAGCCACAGTCAACGATTGTGGTGACTAGAGGTGCGGACATTACTGCGGGGTCTACGTGTATCTTCTTTGCAACCATAGGCAGTATACAGCCTATCACCTTTGCAAGACATACCGTGGCAACCAAGGCAACACATACCGCCGTGGCTATCATCAGTATGCCCTCTTCATTCCTGTAAATAAGTACAATTCTTACAAAATTGACTACTGCTAGTATAAAGCTGCAGACAAGGGCAATACGCAGCTCCTTGAAAAGCACTTTCCAAAAGTCCTTAAGGTGAATTTCGTCCATTGCCATACCTTGAATTATCATTGCTGAGGACTGGGAACCACAGTTTCCGCCCGTGTCCGTAAGCATGGATATAAAGGATACAAGCAGGGGGAGCGCGGCTATCTGTGCCTCAAAATGGTTGGTAATAAGTCCCGTGAATGTCGCCGAAATCATAAGCACAAGCAGCCAGCCGATACGGCTTTTGACGTGCTTGAAAACTCCCGTTTTAAGGTATGAATCCTCATTGGGGACAACGGCGTTCATGACGGAGATATCCTCCGTGTTCTCTTCACGGATAACGTCAATAACGTCATCGTAGGTGATAATTCCCACTATTCTGTTTTCGGTATCCACAACGGGAAGAGCGGGTAGGTCGTACTTGGCGAATGTATGGGCAACCGATTCCTGATCCTCGTGAGTACCCACGCATATAACGTTTGTATCGGTAAGCTCCTCAACTATTTTGTCATCGTCAGCCACAAGCAGATCAAGCAGTGTAACCGTACCCACAAGCTGACGCTGTTCGGTCACATAGCAGGTGTAAACGGTTTCCTTAACAAGACCTATACTGCGTACACGGTCGATAGCCTCCTTAACGGTATCCCCCTTGTGGAAGAACACAAACTCCGTGGTCATAATAGAGCCTGCGCTGTCCTCGGGGTAGTTAAGCAGCTCGTTTATCTGCTTTCTCCTGTCGGGATCGGTGTTTTTGAGAATACGGGAAACCACATTTGCGGGCATTTCCTCGATAATATCAACGGTATCATCCAGGAAAAGCTCGTCAATGACAGCTTTCAGCTCACGGTCGGAAAATGCGTTAATCAGTATCATCTGCAAATCGCTGTCCATGTAGGCAAAGGTTTCCGCCGCAAGCTCCTTGGACAGCACCCTAAAGATAAGGGTAAGCTCTTTCTCGCCGAAATCATCACCCTGCCCCATCAGTTCTCCCAAAAGCTGGGCAATATCGGCGGGGTTCATCTCCTGCAAAGCGTTTTTCAGCTGCACAAGCGCCCTGTGCTTAATAAGAATTGCAGCCTTCATTTTATCAATTTTATCCATATCTAATCTCACTCCCTTGTAAAATTAAAAAATACAAGGTGCTACGGGAGGCAAGCGGATTAGAGGCAAGGGGATAGAAGAATAAGATACTTTACTTTATCCTCTTGGAAAATAGAAAATAGAAGCAAGAGAATAGAAGAAATAGGATACTTATTAGAGGATAGAAGTAGGAGAATAAGAAAAAATAAGATGCTATACTTTATTTTTGAAGCACTTTACTTGTAACTAACAGGTTCAATTTCCATTCTCTATTATCAATTCTCTATTTTCCAAGAGATTATTTCCATTCTCTATTCTCCATTTTCTATTCTCCAAGAGGAAATTTCAACCGATTGATACATTGAAAGCGTTTCAAGAAAAAGTAACGCAGCTTGCTATTCTATCCTCTTGCCTTTAATCCTCTAACCTCCGGTAGCACCCCACCATTATCGGTATCCATTAGTTCACTTCCTCTGCTTTCGTGTTTATGGGACATATTCGGTAATAATATATGACTTTTAGCCCACGTTATTTATTATAAGCGAAAATTGACATAAAGTCAATTGCTTTTAGAAATTTTTCATGCATTTTACTTATTAGGTACTATTTACTTTACACTGTCAACAGAATAAAGCTTTAAAGGCGGAGTGATGTGATTATCACCCCGCCTTGATTTTTGGCATATAATTTAGTTTGTTATTTTTGCCTTTAGTGGGGCGAAATCTCCGTTATTTGTCGGTTAGAGCTTGAAATACGGGTAACTGTTTGTTTTCGGCAAAAATCTCCGTTATTCGTTAGCAAAAACTTGAAATACGGATATATGTTTGTTTTCGGCAAACCTACGGTTTGCGTGAATACATTGTGGACACACAGCGTCCACTCGTATTCAAGCAATACCAACGGTTTTGCATGCCGCATCACTAAGCTACTTGTTCAGCTTGCTTGACTTTGTTCTATATCGCTTCAATTTCTTGATTTTATTTACATGTGCGGCACTTTTACAAAAGCGTTAGCTTGTTTCGCCACTTTATCTTTGAAGTGCTTTCAATGTATCAAACAGGTTCAATTTCTATCTTCTATTTTCTATTCTCAAGTAGGGCACTTTCACATAAGCGTTTGTTTGTTTCGCTATGCTTTTTGTGCCTACGGCACAAGTGGGCTTTGCCCACACCCACCAAAGGGCTACGCGCCCTTTGGAATCCGCGGCAGGCTGAGCCTGCACCCGCCGTCTTCCGCCGCCCTATATTGTCAGTTATTGCCCTACTTCTTATACCGACAGTTAGCTGTCGGGCAATGTGCTTGCGCAATTCAAGTACGCCTAAAGGCGGCGGAAGACGGTGGCTGCGGGGACACCCCGCCGGTGGCTGCGGTCACAGACCGCCCTGCTTTATTGCCCGCTCGCTTATACGTCTAAAATGTCCATCAGATCATCTTCATCAAAGTCATCGTCACCCGCACTCTTCAAGAATAACGGCGCATAAAGCATTGTCATGCAGTATTCGTCATTGTATGTAAGAAACGCAAATTCGCTATCCTTAACATACATCGCCGTGTACTGACCGTCATCGGTTTCGTCCAAGGCAAGCTCCCAACCGCTGAAATACTTTTTCATGGCACTTAGACTTGATATGCTCTTCATTTCACCCGCAAGGATAAGTCCGTCCTCCTCGGTGCAGATGTAGTACATTGCACTGTGATTATCGTTGGTATCAGTCGGTACAACAAGCATATTTCCCGTAATGGCATATTCTCCTGTTTTAAGTCCCAAGGTCTTTACAATGCTCTTTATGGAATCGCCCCAGCTTACCTTGGAAACAGGGCCATATATGCTTCCCGTACTGCTCGTAACAAGCTTACCGTCTGTGCCGAAATCGTATGTAGTTCCGTTGATTTTAACCTTACCGGTCGCCATCTGACCGTTTTTCTTGAAATAATAGGTTTCTCCGTTTATTTTCAGCATTTTACCGGCTCTCATCTTGCCGTCTGTGCCGAAATAATACTTATTTCCGTTGATAGTCGCCCAGCCTGTTACCATTCTGCCCATCTTTGAGGCGTTGAAGTAATAGTAGCTGCTATTGATTTTCTTAAATCCCGTATAAGCCACTCCGTCACTGTCAAAGCAGTATTTATAGCCGCCTATGGTGACCCAACCGGTGTAATACTCCCCTGTTTCCTCGTTTTTGTAGCTATAGCCCTCAGAGGACTTGACCCATGCCGCCGATACCGTAAGCGAGGGAATTGCGGTAACCGAAATTGCTGCTGCAAGCACTGCTGCGGTGATCTTCCTTGTAAATGATTTTGATATACTCCTGACTCCTTTTCTGTTTAATGGTTACGGGAAATCCGCACCATTCTGAGATGATATAATTATAGCACGATAATCCACAGGCTGTCAATAGATTTTCAGTAGAATGTTGATATTTTGCCGGTAATGCCCTGTTCGGGAATGGAAAATTGAGGATAGAGGATAGATTTTTTCCTGCTCATTGCATTGGAAGCACTTCAAAGATAGAGTATAGTATCTTGTTACTCTATCCTCTTGCTTCTATTTTCTATCCTCTTGGAAAATAGAAAATGGAGAATAGAGAATGGAAACTTACTCGCTCACGATATTGAAAGCACTTCAAAAATGAAGTGCTCCCCTTTTGT